>CAZFXQ010000001.1:0-56603 GCA_964523265.1 uncultured Muribaculaceae bacterium
CTTAGAACTTATTTTACAGCAGGTGAAAAAGAAGTTAGAGCATGGACTTTTAAAAATGGTATGAAAGCTCCAGAATGTGCTGGTATTATACATAGTGATTTTGAAAAGGGATTTATAAGAGCTGAAGTAATAAGTTTTGATGATATGAAAAAGTATGGTGGGGAAAAAGAATGTAAGGAAAAAGGTAAGGTTAGAAGTGAGGGAAAGGAATACTTAATGCAAGATGGAGACATCTGCTTGTTTAGATTTAATAGATAGGTGAATGTTTATGAATGTAAGAGATAAATTATTTGGAATTAGTACTAAAAATTTATATATTGGTCAATTGACATCACAAATTATTAAGTATGATGTAATGACAAACGTTACTGATTACAGTGTTTTAAAACCAAAAGGGAATTATGTATTAGTAAAGCAAAAAAATAAATTACTAGAAAGTAAATCACTTAGAAGAAAAAAATATAAAGATACATTTTCTCATTCTACTTATAATCCATTTAATCAAATAGGAAATTTACCAAATGAAACTGTTGTTATTCCGGTAAGAAAAATTATAGTAAAACAGAAAAGGATTAAGTATAAGGATGCACAAATGCTAATTGATAGACTAAATTTTGGTGATGAAATTGATGAAAAAATTAAAGTAAAAAGGTAGTTTACAATAACCATCTTTTTTGTTATAATACAAAGCGAGTAAGAAATTGCTCTCTTGCTCTTAACAACGTTAAGGGCCAATAGACCAGAAGAGGAGGAATGAAATATGAAATATGAAATAATGTTCATAGTAAGACCTAATTTAGATGAAGAAGCTGTAAAAAAAGTTGCAACTGATTTTGAAAAAGTTTTAACTGATAATGGTGCAACAATTACATCTTCAAAGGATTTAGGTCAAAAAGAATTAGCTTATGAAATAAAAACTCATAAAACAGGTTATTATTTCTTAATTAATATTGAAGCTAATGACGCTAAAGCAATTAACGAATTTGATCGTTTAGCTTTAATAAGTGAAGATATTATTCGTCATTTAATAATTAAAGAAGATTAATCGGAGGTAAAAAATGAATAAAACATTTTTAATAGGAAGATTAACAAGGGATCCAGAATTAAGGTATTCTTCAAGTAATATGGCAATTGTTAATTTTACAATAGCAATTGATAGACAATTTACTAATAAAGATGGTCAAAGAGAAACTGACTTTATTAGAATAGTTGCATATAACAAGCAAGCAGAAAATGTTAAGAAGTACGTAACAAAAGGTGCTCTTGTTGCAGTTGATGGTAGAATACAAACTGGTAGTTATGATGATAAGGATGGAAAAAGGGTTTATACAACAGATGTAGTAGCAGATCGTGTTCAGTTTTTGGATACAAAAAATCAATCATCACAAATAGATAATTCAAGTGATAATGTTACGCCTGCTGATTTTCAAGCAGAAAGTAGTGTTAATGAAACTAATGTATCAGATGATGTTTTTGCAGATTTTGGCAGTTCAATTGAAATTAGTGATGATGATATAGCATTTTAATAAAAATAAAGGAGGATAAAAATGGCAGAGTTTTTTAGAAAGAAAAAGAAAGTATGTCAAATGTGTGCTGGCAAAACGATAAGTTATAAAGAACCTGAAATTTTAAAGAAATATATTACTGAAAAAGGAAAAATATTATCAAGAAGAGTTACAGGAACTTGTGCAAAGCACCAAAGAGATGTTGCAAGAGAAGTTAAAAGAGCTAGAATGGTAGCCTTACTTCCTTTCACAAGATAGTTTTGGAAAACGAAAGATATATTCGTTTTCTTTTTGTTTTATTTAAACAAAAAATATGTTATAATTATTTAAAGATTACTTGTTATGAAAGAAGGCTATTTATGAAAGTTATTTTTATAAAAGATGTTAAAGGTCAAGGTAAAGAAGGGGACATTAAAGAGGTTAAAGATGGATATGCACAGAACTTTTTAATTAAAAATGGTTATGCTGTAGCCTTAACAAAAAGAAGTAAGGAAGTTCTTGATATAAGTAATAAGAAAAGAGAAGAAAAAGAACAAGAAGATATAAAAAGATGTAATAAAATAAAAGATGAATTAAAAGATAAGATTTTAACTTTTAAGGTAAAAACAGGAAAAAATGATATGGTTTTTGGAAGTATATCAACAAAGCAGATAGCTAGCAAATTGGAAGAAATTGGATATAAGATAGATAAGAAGAAGATAATTTTAGATGAAACTATTAGTACTCTTGGATATCATAATGTAAAAATAAACTTACATAAAAAAGTAGAAGCAATAGTTAAAATAGAATTAATAAAATAGAAAAAGGAAGTGATAAAATGGACAGAAGAATGCCAAATTCAAAAGAAGCAGAAAAAGCAGTGTTAGGTTCTGCCCTTTTATCAAAGGTAGCACTTCAAAAAGTGTGCGATGAGTTATCAGAAGACTCATTTTATAATGATGCTAACAGAAAAATATTTGAGGTGTTACGTGAGCTTAATGATTCTTCAATTGAAATAGACTTAACAATACTAACTAATAAATTAAGTGATAAAAAAATATTAAGTGAGGTTGGAAATGTTGAGTATTTATCAGAAGTTATAGATTCTGTGCCATCTGCTTCTAATGTTGAGTACTATATAGGTATTTTAAAAGAAAAGATGGTTGCGAGGAAAATTATTGAAACCGCAACTGAAATTGCAAATGATGTTTATGGACAAGAAGATAATATATATAATGTTTTAGATAATGCTGAAATGAAGATGCTTAGAATCGGTAACATGAGGAAAACAACAGAATTTAAAAAAATTCAAGATGTTGCATACCGTGAGCAAGAAAATTTAGAAAAATTAGCAGAATTAGGATCTGAAATAACAGGTCTTGCAACAGGATTTACTGATTTTGATAGATTAACAGCAGGATTACAGCCAAGTCAATTTATTATTATAGCAGCACGTCCTGCTATGGGTAAAACGGCATTTGCGCTTAATTTAGCGACATATGCAGCAATGCATTCTAAAAAAGCTGTTGCGTTATTTAATTTAGAAATGAGTGCTGAACAATTAGCAAACAGAATTCTTCAATCACTGGGTCAAATAAATGGTTTTAAGATGCGTACTGGTAAACTAGAACATAATGATTGGAAAAGATTAAATGAAGCAATAAGTCAGTTATCCGATACTAATTTATATTTAGATGATACACCAGGTGTAACAATTGGTGAGATAAGAAGTAAATGTAGAAGGCTTGCTAATTCAGATGTTGGGTTAGGATTGGTTGTAATAGATTACTTACAATTAGTTACTGGTCCGTCAAAGACAATTGGTAATAGGCAGCAAGAAGTATCAGAAATTTCACGTAATTTAAAAACAATGGCCTTGGAACTTGGTGTTCCGGTAATTGCACTTGCACAGCTTTCTCGTGCTGTTGAATCTCGTGAAGATAAAAGACCAATTATGAGTGACTTAAGGGAATCTGGCTCAATAGAGCAGGATGCTGATATAGTATCATTTTTATACAGAGATGATTATTATAATAAAGAGGCAAGAAGAGATGATAATTGTAGTATAACTGAATTTATAATTGGTAAAAACAGAAGTGGTCCAACTTCAACAATTGAATTATTATTTAAAAAGGATACATCTACATTTGTAAATTATCAAAAGGAGAATGGTGAATAAAATGATGAAAGTAATAAAAAATGGGGTAATATATTTAGGAGCGATTATAGTAGCGTTTTTGATAATGTTATTTGTTAATTTTTCAAATAAGTATGAATTAAATCCGAAAGAAATATATAAAGTATATTTAGATGGTAAGGTAATAGGCAATATTAATGATAAACAAGAGCTAGAAGATTATATAAATAATGAACAAAAAGATTTAAAAGAAAAATATAAAGTTGATAAAGTATATATACCAACTGGTGTTGATATTCAAAAATGTACTACATACGAAAAAGAAATTTTAACTGCTAAACAAGTTCATAATATAATAAAAGAAGAAAAACCATTTACAGTAAAAGGTTATAAGGTTACTATAAAGTCTAAAGACGAAGATGAAGATGACATGATTTTATATGTTCTAGATAAAGATATGTTTGATAAATCTATTAAGGCTGTATTACAAGCATTTGTATCAAAAGATGACGTAACTAATTTTGAAAATAACACACAACCAGAAATTAAGGATACAGGATCATTAATAGAAGATATTTATATTGATCAAGATATAGTTATAACACGAGGATATATATCAACAGATGAACAGATATTTACTGATGAAAAAAGTCTTACTAAATATTTGCTTTTTGGTGAAGTAAAAGACGAAGAATATTACACTGTTCAGGAAGGAGATACAATAAACTCAATTGCATTTGCTCACAAGCTGGCGCCAGAAGAGTTTTTAATAGTAAATCCTGAATTTACTAGTGTTAATAATTTGTTATCACCTGGTGAACAAGTTAAGATTGGTTTAATTAATCCTGTTATTGATGTTGTTGTTGAAAAGCATTCTGTTTTTGATCAAGAAAGTAGATATAAAACGATAACAGAATATGATCCTAATATTATGGCAGGTGTTCAAGAAGTAAAAATAGATGGGCAAAATGGTATGGATAGAATGACTTCTAAAATCAAGCAAGTTAATGGTGAAACTACAAATGTTGTTATCGTTAATCAAGAAGTATTAACACCATCAGTTGATAAAGTTGTAAAAGTTGGTACAAAGTCAATTTATGGTGGAGAAACTTTAGTTGCATCAGGAGATTGGGCATGGCCAACAATATCACAGTATTATATATCAAGTCCATTTGCGTATCGTTGGGGTGTGTTACATGATGCTATTGATATAGCAGGCTCTGGTGAAGGATCACCTATTTATGCTGCTAATGATGGAACAGTTGCAACTGCTTCATGGGGACATTATAGTTTAGGAAATCACGTTGTCATAAATCATAATAATGGTTATTATACAATGTATGCACATTTATCTTCTATAAATGTGTCTGTTGGACAAACTGTACGTAAATATCAACAAATTGGGGCTATGGGACACACAGGACAAGCAACAGGTACGCACTTACATTTTGGCGTGTATGTAAATGGTATGCCGTATAGAGGCGGTACACCAATAGATCCACTAACGTTATATAGATAATGCAAATATCTGTTTTATCAAGTGGTAGTAAAGGGAATAGTACTTTAGTAAAGACAAATAGCACCAAGATCTTAATTGATCTTGGTGTTACTAAAAATTATGCAGAAGATAAGTTAAAGGAGTTAAATGTGGATCCTTCTGAAATAAGTGCTATTTTAATAACACACACCCACGTGGATCATATTCAAGGATTAAAAGTCTTTTTAAAAAAATATCATCCTAACTTATATGTTACTAAAGAAATATTAGGTATTTTAAATGAATATGATTTAAATGCAAATTATGTTATTTATGATGGTAATAAAACCACCATTGGCGATTTGAATGTATCATACATAAAGATATCACATGATGCACCTGAAGCCATTGGTTTTGTCATAAGTGATTTAAAAAAATCAATTGTCTATATTACTGATACCGGATATATAAATAATAGATATTTTGAAAAACTTTCGAATCATGATTTATATGTAATAGAAAGTAATCATGATGTTAGTATGTTAATGAATGGAAAGTATCCATATCATTTAAAACAAAGAATATTAGGTAATAAAGGCCACTTATCAAATGATGATGCTGGTTATTACTTATCAATGTTTATTGGTAATAAAACCAAAACTGTTATTTTGGCACACTTAAGTGATGATAATAACACTTATGAAAAAGCATATGATACGGTAAATAGTATTTTAAAAGGCAAGAATATTAAAATTAAAAATTTATTAATAGCAAAACAAAAACAAAGAACGGAATTAATAGAAGTATGATAAAAATAATATGTGTTGGTAAAATAAAAGAAAAATTTTATGTTGATGCAATTAATGAATACAAAAAAAGATTAAGTAAATATACTAAATTAGAAATAATAGAAACACCAGATTATAATTTTGATGAAGAAAAGACAAAATTAGAAGAAGGGAAAAATATATTATCAAAAATAAAGGATACTGATTTTGTTGTAACTTTAGAAATAAATGGTAATATGCTTTCCTCTAATGAATTATCAGAGTTTATTAATAAAAATATAACAAAAAATATTGTTTTTGTAATAGGTGGTTCATTAGGTTTATCAGAAGAAGTACTTAAGAGATCTAATTATTCGTTATCGTTTTCAAAATTAACCTTTCCGCATCAATTATTTAGAATAATATTATTAGAACAAATATATCGTTCATTTAAAATAATAAATAATGAAAGTTATCATAAATGACTGGTTAACTTCTAAAATCAATAGTAACAATATTGTTAAATATGATAAAGTTTTATATAATATATCTTGGAAGTGGTAAGTATGTTTCATAATAGTTGGGATGAGGTATTGACCTTTGAAATGCAAAAGTCTTATTTTAAATATATAAAAGAATTTGTTAAAGAAGAACGATTAACAAAAACTATATATCCCAGTGCAACAGATTTATTTAATGCATTTAGATTAACTGATTTTAAAGATATAAAAGTGGTTATATTAGGCCAGGATCCATACCATGGTGAGAATGAGGCTATGGGGCTTTCTTTTTCTGTTAGACAAGGTGTAAAAATGCCACCATCACTTAGAAATATATTCAAAGAATTACAAGATGATTTAGGAATAGAAAGGACAAATACAGATTTATCTGATTGGGCAAAACAGGGTGTATTTTTACTTAATACTGTTCTAACAGTTGAAAAAGATAAAGCTAATTCACATAAGGATATAGGTTGGGAAATATTTACTGATTATGTTATAAAACAAATAAATGATAGATTAGATAATGTTGTGTTTATCCTATGGGGAAGAAGTGCAAGAGAAAAGAAAAAAATAATTACAAATAAAACACATAAGATAATTGAGTCAGCTCATCCATCCCCACTTTCTGCGTATAATGGCTTTTTTGGTAGTAAACCATTTTCTAAAACAAATGAATATTTAGAGCAAAAACAAAAGAAGAAAATAAAGTTTTAATTAAAATATAACTTTCTTTTTCTTCTTTTTATTATGTTAGTAAAGATTATTGGGAATTTTTTTATTAATTTATTATATTTTTCAATTACATCATTATAATATGATTTATACGATGTTATTTGATCATTAGTTTCACTTATTTGAAAGGAAATTTTGTCAAATTCATCACTTTCATTTAAAGTTTCATATTTGTTTTTTATTAGTTCAAATTCATTGACATATATTAGAATTGTTCTATCAAGTTCAATTATATCACTTGCATTATTAATTTCATTATCAAAGTTTTCATATATTGCTTTTTGTGTATTTAATATTTCTTTAATAAGTATTTCTGAATCTTTTAATAGTTCTTTTTGTTTTAATAAGGAACTTTTTAATTTTTCTTCTACACAATTAATCTTAATATTAAGAAAAATTAATTTATCATGATATATTTTGTATAAAAATATAATAAAAGCGAGTATTACTACAATAACTATTATAATCATTTTATTACCTCTATTCTAATTTTGATTATATCAAAATAGATAATTATTTACAATATTAATGAATTAATTTTCTAAATAAAAATTAGGACTATAATTTATTTTTTCTTCAAAATCAACGTAATTTAAATATATCATTAAAAGTAAATACCATCTTCCTGTCGATGGGTCACTTACTATTATGTGGTCTCTGCCAGCAGCTTCTATTATGCCAGTAAATGTTTTGTCTCTCCACTCAACAGAATCTGGAAAAGAAAAATAAAGAGTTGCTAGTTTTCCTTTGTTTAGTCTCAATATATTTTCAACGTATGATTGTTCTAATGCCAACATATTGTTATTAGCTTGCATTATAGCACTATTTTGATTGCTTGAATTAATTGAGTTATTACTTGGTATTGATGCAATACCATTTGAAAGAGTAGCGTTAAATCCTTCGCTATTAATATTTGGGTACATAGGGTTTGAATAATAATTTGTGTTCATTTTTTTCTCCTTTTGAATTAATATAATTAAGTATATGATTGTTATAATTATAATATACATGTTATAATACTTAAGGAGATGATGGAAGTGAAAGTGAGTATAGGTGTTTCAGCAAGACATGTTCATTTGTGCAAAGAAGATTTAGAAAAACTATTTGGAAAAAATTATGAATTAACAAAAAAGAAGGATTTAACGCAACCAGGACAGTTTGCATGTGAAGAACAAGTTGTTTTAGTTGGACAAAAAAACAAAATAGAAAATGTAAGAATACTTGGACCGCTTAGAAGTAAAACTCAGGTAGAGTTATCAAAGACAGATGCTTACTGTTTAGGTATAGACCCTCCGGTTAGAAATTCTGGTGATTTAGATGATGCTAAAGAAATAAAAATAATAGGACCTATTGGTGAAATTGTAGTAAGTGCTGCGATTATTGCAACAAGACACTTGCATGCAACAGAAGAAGATATAATTAAGTATGGATTAGAAGGTAAAAAGTTTGTTAGTTTGAAATTGGGTGGAGAAAAAGGTGGAATACTTGAAAACGTACATATAAGAGTTAGTAATAATTTTAAATTTGAAATTCATTTAGATTTAGATGATGCTAACGCATTTTTAGTTAAAAATGGTGATGTTGGTGAATTGACAATTGAATAATGAATATATATAATAAACTCTTAAGGAGGTAGGATTTCATGGAAGAGAATGTAAATGGTTTTTTACAAAAAACAAGTTGGAAAAAAGAAGCTGAAAAGTATTTGAAGTTCGCACTTAATAAAATACAGAAAGAATACCGTGATGTAGAAATTAGTACTATATTAAAACAAGATATATTAGAAAGATACTATATCTATAGTGTAATGTTTGGGGCAAGTTGTACACATGGATTTTTGGATTCATTTCAAAAGGCAGCATGTCTTATGTTTACACTTGAAAAATGTAATGTTTTATTTAAAGGTAACAATCAATTGAAATTAGAATTTGTTTTAGAATCCGTTTTAAAAATGATTGAAGAACCAATTTATTATGATGGAGAAAACTACAAAAAATTAAATAAATTTAATTTTGAGAAGTTTAAAGAAAACTACCCAGATGAATGGAAAAATATAAGTTGTGAATTAATGATGGCATGTTATTATTCATCTGGTAAATGGAATGAAAATGAAATTTTACATAAGAGTTTAATATTAAAGTATTTATATAAATATATTAATGCAAAAGCAAATGAAATTAATATTAAAGAAAACTTTGAAGCTAATTTTGAAATTGAACAAGAATCAGAAAAAGTGGGAATAGTAAAGCAAAAAAAATATAGAAAACCAGAATTTTTTTCATCACCTGGTGTACATGAAGATTGGGCTTAAATTAGAAACTAAAACTATTATTTAGTTTCTTTTTGTTATATAATATCTTTGGTGATTTATTATGTTTAAAATTGGTAATGTAAATATTAAAAACAATGTTGTTTTAGCACCCATGGCAGGTGTTTGTAATAGTGCTTTTAGAAGAATTATAAAAGAAATGGGTTGTGGTCTTTTATATACAGAAATGGTAAGTGATAAAGCTATATGTTATGAGAATGAAAAAACATATGATATGCTTTATATGACAGAAAAAGAAAGACCAATAGCACAACAGATATTTGGTAGTGATAAAGAAAGTTTTGTTAAGGCCGCTAAAATAATTGAGGAAAAAATGAAACCTGATATTATAGATATTAATATGGGGTGTCCAGTTCCAAAAGTTGCATTAAGATCTCAAGCTGGTTCTGCTCTGCTTAAAGATCCAAAAAAAGTATATGAAATAGTTAAAGCCGTAAAAGAATCAGTTAGTGTACCTGTTACTATTAAAATAAGAAGTGGTTGGGATAAAAATAGTGTTAATGCTGTTGAAATTGCTAAAATGGCAGAAAAAGCTGGGTGTGATGCTATAACTGTCCATCCAAGAACGCGTTCACAAGGCTATTCTGGTTCTGCAGATTGGAATATTATAAAACAAGTTAAAGAAAACGTATCAATACCGGTAATAGGTAACGGAGATATTACTAATATATATTTGGCAAAGAAAATGCTTGATGAAACGGGATGTGATGCTATTATGATAGGAAGAGGTGTGCTAGGTAATCCACATTTGATAAAAGAAGTTATAAATTATTTGGAAAATGGTACTATAATAGATAAACAAACATCGATAGAAAAAATGGATACATGTTTAAAACACTTTAATTATTTGCTAGAAGTAAAAAACGAGAAGACAGCTATCCTTGAAATGAGAACTCATGCAGCTTGGTATTTAAAAGGATTACCTAATGGAGTTAGTATAAAAAAGCAAATTTATAGTATTAAAACAAAAGAAGAATTCATAAAATTAATTGAAAATTATAAAAAAATATTAAAAAATAGCGAAAAATAAGGTTTTTTTAAATTATTGTGTTATAATTAATATGTAGGATTATGTTGTATATGGTGCGTTTATTACATTATCCTAGTAATTATGTATAAGGAGGATATAAATGAAAAAGTATAATTTATTAAAGGTTATTGCTATTGCTATTGTTATGGCATGGATACTATCATTATGTATACCAGGATCTTATTTGGATTATAATGGGGTTACTACAAGTAAGATAGCATCAGCTGGTATTTGGGGATTATTTTCAAATTTAAGTATTTCAATATCATACTTTAATGGTATCGCTATATTCTTAATTGCTGTTGCTTGTTTTTATGCAATTTTGAGCAAGGTTAAACCATATCAAAGATTTGTTGATAAGGTTGTAAATGTATTTGATGGTAAACAAAGATTACTAACAATAATAGCAATTCTATTTTTCGGTGTTTTATCTTTATTTGTAAATGATTTTACTATTTTATTGATATTTGCACCATTTATTTATCAAGTAATGAACAAATTAGAAATTGATAAGAAAATAATGTTGGGAGCAATGCTTGCCTCTTCATTAGTGGGAGCAATGTGTTCTATATATAACGAAACATTATTTGGTATATTTAAATTAGAAATTGCTAATTTAATATTAGTGAAATTAATATTATTTTTAGTGTCTATATGTGTACTTATTTTATTTATCGCACCAAGAAGAACTATTAAGGCACAGAAGAAGGATAAAAGGGTTAAAGAGTCTAAAAAGACTACTACTAAAAAAACTGTTAAAGTTGTAAAAGAAGATAGTAAAGATGCCATTTATGTTAATAAGGTATTATATTTAATTCTTACATTCTTATTTGGTGGAATTGGTGTTCATAAGTTCTATGCAGGTAAAGTAAAAGAGGGAATACTTAGAATTTTATTCTGTTGGACATTTATTCCTACTATTTTATCAATTGCTGAATTTATAGAAGCAATCACTGAAAAAGCAAATAAACAAGGAAAAATTAATATTAATAGTAATAGAAGCCAAAATGTAGTATTTGGAACTTCATTAATACTATTCTTATTATTAGTTTTAGGATCAGTAATTCCATTTGAATCTTATTTTAGTAAAATTAATGTATTTAGCAGTTTAAATGTAATTTTAGCAGATTTAGGAGTATTTAATAACTTACTAGGTACTTTTGCCTCTGGTCAAGCATCAAGCGGAGCTATTAATATATATGGAACATGGACATTAACTGATATTTCAATATTATTGTTTATATTAACAATTATAATTGCATTAGTGTCAAGTAACTATAGTAAGAAAAATTTTAGATTATTACCTATTATTGTGTTAGCAGTTAGTACTGTTACAACGGCAGTATTATTAGTGTTAGAAGTTGAAACAATAGCTATGATTTTCGTTGCAATTACTGCTTTGCTATTGATATTAAACTTTGTATTACTAGTTGATGTAAGTGAATTTATTAAAGATATTAATTTAAGTACTAAAAAAATACTTCCTATTGCATTAACTGCAATGTTATTAAGTTTAGTATTGGTAATATCTGTTACAACAGGAATTAGCATTACAATGGTAAATTGGTTAATTACTTTAACTAAAACGTTTAATATTGCAACAGGAGTACTTGGTGCTTTAGTTGGTTCTATTTTTACAGCAGATTTCTATTATTATCTTCAAACGGTAGGATCAACATATAGTTTGGTATTTGCGAATTCTGATTATACAGTTGTTATAGCATTTATTATACAAGCAATATATTATGTTGTTATGCTTTTTGCACCTACATCAGTTTGTTTGGTAATTGGATTATATTATTTAGATATTCCATATAATAAGTGGTTTAAATATATTTGGAAAGTACTGTTAACTATATTTGTATTAGTTGTAATTACTGCAATTATATTATTTGTAATGGCTTAATAAGATAAACTTCATTTCTTATATTGGAATGAAGTTTTTTGTTGCCATTATATAAAATACTAATTAATTTCTTTTTTGTATGGAAATTAAATATTAAGCACATAACAAACATAGAATGTTATAGGAGGAACTACTATATGTTTGTTAATTTTAGTGAGGAAGTAAGATACTTACTTAAACAGGCGGAAAAAGAAAAAGATGAATTAAATCATCCGTACGTTGGAAGCGAACATCTTTTATTATCATTTTTGAAAAACAGCAAGTTAAAAAAAACATTTCAAAAGTATAAATTGACATATGATAAATTTAAAAATAAATTAATAAGTATTGTTGGTGTTGGTAATAAAAAAAGCAATTTTACGTTATATACACCTTTACTTAAAAAGGTACTGGAAGATGCTGTTATCTTATCTAAAGAAGAACATGAAAAAGTAATTGGTGAAAATGTAATTATTTTAGCATTAATTGAAGAAAAAAATGGCATAGCATATACCGTTTTAAAAAAGTTAGATATAAATATTGATGCTTTATATTATGATCTTAAAAAAAGTATAAAAATTAAGTATTTTAAACATAAAAAATCAATACTTGATGAAATTGGTGTTGATTTGGTGAGATTAGCAAAAGAAAAAAAATTAGATCCTGTTATTGGTAGAGAAAACGAAATACTAAAAGTAGTTCAGATATTACTTAGAAGAAAGAAAAATAATCCTATTTTAATTGGCCCAGCAGGAGTCGGTAAAACAGCAATAGTAGAAGCTGTAGCAAGTATGATAGCAAAGAAGAAATGTCCTGTTTATTTTAAAAATAAAAGAATTATTTCTCTTAATATTTTTTCATTAGTATCTGGAACAAAGTATCGTGGTGAATTTGAAGAAAAAATGAAAAATATTATTAGTGAATTAGAAGAAGATGAAAACATAATATTATTCATTGATGAGATACACACAATAGTTGGAGCAGGTGGTGCAGAGGGAGCAATAGATGCTTCAAACATACTAAAGCCAGCACTTGCAAGAGGAAAAATTAAAGTTATTGGTGCAACAACGCTTGATGAGTATAAGAAATTTATCGAGCCAGATGCCGCCCTTTCGAGAAGGTTTCAAAACATTATGATAAGTGAACCATCTTTGGATGAAGTTGTTAATATTCTTAATAAAATTAAGCCAGTATATGAAAAATATCATAATATCGTTTTAGATAAAGAATTAATAAAAAAGATTGTGAGTTTAAGTGATAGGTATTTAACTAATAGGTATGAACCAGATAGATCTATTGATATATTAGATGAAGTTTGTGTAAAAGTTGGTTTTAAAGAAACAAAGAAAGAAAAAGAAAAGAGAAAGATGCTAAGAAGATTAGAAAATATAAAGAAAGAAAAAATAAATGCAATAAAGATCAAAGATTTTAATACAGCATATAGTTTAAGTGAAGAGGAGAAAAAGATAAGAAAAAAAATTAATTCGATAAACATAGAAAATAAAAAAGTAAATGAAGAAGATATTATGCAAGTAATAAGAAGTAAAGGTAATATAAATATATATAATAAATCTAGTAATTTAGATCCTTATGATGATATAAGAAAAAAATTAAGTAGCAAGTTGATCAATAAGGGTGATATGATTGAACAGTTAATTTTATCTTTGAAAAAGAAGGATATATTAAACAATAAGGAGTGTTATTCGATTTTAATATCAGGTGAATCTGGTAGTGGAAAAAGTTATTTGGCAAATGAAATACTATCCTGTTTTACTAGAGAAAAACAAATTATTAAAATTGATTTATCTGAATATAAAGATTATCACACATTAAGTAAATTAATAGGTACAACAGCAGGTTACTTAGGTTATGATAGTAAAAATAATGTTTTTGAAAAAGTAAGAACAAATCCATCATCATACATAATTGTTGATAATTTTGATGAAGGTTGTTATGATGCACAAAATTTATTTATAAAAATAATAGAAAACAATAAAATAGAGGATGCAAAAGGTGCAGTAATTGACTTTTCGAATTCAACAATTGTTTTCGTTGTTAAGGATAATGAAAGTAGTAAATCCTTGGGATTTAATTCATTATCAAAGGCAAGTGATAAGGAATTAAATAAAATATACTCACTCGTAAATTTAAAAATTAAAATAGATAAACCAAATGAAGAAGAAATAAAAACACTCATTAAAAAAAGAATAAATAGTATGGTAGATAAGTATAATATTAATATAAAGTATGATGATGATTATGTTGATTACATATATAATAAGACTTCTAATGATTTGTTTTTGTTAAATAATTTTTTAAAAAATAATGTTGAAAACATAATAGTTAATGGCATAATTAATAATAAAAATAAAGTAGTATTAAAAAAAACAAGTAAAGTGTAGATTACTTGTTTTATTTATTTGATTTAGATGATATAATATAATAGAATTTACCAAAGCAGAGAGTATATTGTGGTAGTTAGTAAAAATAAATAGAAAAAATTAATTAAAACACATGTGATTTAAAAAAATATGTAAAGATAGCTACTTTAAAATACTTTATGAATGGAGATTTTAAAAGTTAAAGGAAGAGAACAACGAAATAAGGTGAAATAATGAAAATATATAATACATTATCAAGAAAAGTTGAAGAGTTTATTCCGCATGATGGAAATAATGTTTCATTTTATACATGTGGACCTACTGTTTATCATGATCAACATATTGGAAATATGCGTAATTACATAGGTCATGATATACTTGATAAGACTCTTAGATATTTAGGATATAATGTTACAAGAGTTATGAATATAACAGATGTTGGCCATTTAACCAGTGATTCAGACTCTGGCGATGATAAGATGGTTAAAAGTGCAAAGGAAAAAAACAAAACTGTTATGGAAATAGCTAAATACTATACTGATGAGTTTTTTAAAGATTTTGAATCTTTAAATAATAGAAAGCCTGACATTGTATCACCTGCAACGAATCACATTAAAGACTATATAAAAATAATTGGTTCATTACTTGAAAAAGGTTATGCATATAAAAGCGGAGGGAATGTTTACTTTGATGTTAGTAAGTTAGATGATTATTATAAATTAACTAATCATAAGGAAGATGATATGGTTGTAGGGGCTCGTGAGGGTGTTTCTTATGATGATAGTAAACGTAATCAAGCAGACTTTGCTTTGTGGTTTACCAAATCTAAGTTTGATGCTCAAGATTTAAAGTGGGAGTCTCCATTTGGTTTGGGATATCCAGGATGGCATATAGAGTGTTCTGGAATTAGTATCCATTATTTGGGTGAATATTTAGATATACATGGTGGTGGAGTAGATAATATTTTTCCACATCATACAAATGAAATAGCACAATCAGAAAGTTATTTGGGTCATAAATGGTGTAATTATTGGTTTCATAATGAGCATTTAATGGATGAAACAGGAAAGATGAGTAAAAGTAAAGGTGCAACTTTAACTATTTCATTATTAAAAGAAAAAGGCTATAATCCGCTAGCATTTAGGTATATGTGTTTAACTAGTCATTATCGCAAACAAATAGTATTTTCTTTTGAAAATTTAGATGGTGCGGCGAACGCATATAATAAACTGATTAATAAAGTTAAAGCATTAAGGGAAAATGGGAATTTAGATAGTAAATTATACAATACATATGATAGCAAATTTAAAGATGAATTGAGTAATGATTTAAACACATCAAATGTTATAACATTAGTATATGACTTGCTAAAAGATGATACTATAAATAGTACTACAAAAATTGAATTACTAAAGAATTGGGATAAAGTCTTATCACTTGACTTATTTAAAGAAGAAAAAATAGATAATGATTTAAAAAAATATGTTGAAGAAATGATTCTTAAAAGAAAACTTGCTAAAGAAAATAAGAATTATGAGGAAGCAGATAAAATAAGACAAGAATTATTAGATAATGGCATAGAAATAAAAGATACACGTGAAGGTGTTGTTTGGAATAAAATATAATGTGAATAAAAACAATTTAGTAAAACATAATATTAAAGGTGATTATATGTTTTATTTAAATTGTTTTTTTATATATTCTATATTAGGATATTTTTTAGAAACTTTAGTGGCAGTAGTTACGAAAACAAATTTTAGGAGTGGTATACTTTCATTTTGGTGGACACCAGTATATGGAATAGGTGCAGTTACCATATTATTTATTTCAAAATATCTATTTAAAAATTTGCACATGAATAGATTTTTAGAAACAATTATTATGTTTTTTGTTGTTGGTGTGGTATTATCTTTCATTGAAGCCCTTGGCGGCGTATTGATTGAGAAAATATTTGGTGAAGTATTTTGGAACTATGATAATCACAAATATCATATTGGTCATTATATATCTCTTGAGATGTCCTTGATATGGGGTGCTTCAAGTGTTGTTTTTGTATATATTATAAACCCTTTACTAAAGGGGTTAATAAAAAAAATACCTAGTTTTATAACTATAATTTTAGTTGGTTTGTTCTTTTATGATTTGACTAAAACAACATTATATAAAATAGCTAATAAAAAATAATATATAAAAAAACGATATGATTAACATTGCTTTCTTTTTACGGTTTTTGTGCAATTGTTTTACAATACAATTAGATTAAGGTTAAAAGTTAAAAAAAGAGAAAAACTTACATAAAAAGAGAAAAATAATTTTCTCTTTTTAATATACTCCTTTTTTATGTTGTCTCCTGATTGTGCTTCACATCAAATAATTCCTTTTTTAATATTTTATCAACTAACCCATATTCCACTGCCTCATTTGCACTTAAATAATAATCTCGTTCTGTATCTTTTTTAATTTTTTTAATATTTTTACCGGTTTTTTCAGATAAAATTCTATTTAATTTATCTTTTAAGTATAAAATTCTATCTGCAACGATTTTTATTTCTGTAGCTTGACCACTTGCACCACCTAGTGGTTGATGTATCATAACTTCACTATTAGGTAAGATATATCTTTTTCCTTTTGTACCACTTGCAAGAAGAATAGATGCCATAGAAGCAGCCATACCAACACAGATTGTTGCTACATCACTTTTTATAAAATTCATTGTATCATAAATAGCCATCCCAGCAGTGATACTTCCACCTGGTGAATTTATATAAAGTGATATATCATCATTTGATATAGAATCTAAATATAGAAGCTGACTAATTATTGCATTAGAAGTATCATCTGTTATTTCGTTAGTAATGAAAATAATACGGTTTTTTAATAGTTTTGAATATATATCATATGTCTTTTCTCCATATTTTGTTTTTTCTATTATACTTGGTATTAAATACATTTCTATCACCTAGTAATATTATGTTTCATAAAAATATTAAATATTACTTAAAATATGTGACTTTTTTCATCATTTTTGATAAAATAGAATATAGTTAATAGAAAATAAAAAAGAATATGGGGAAGTGATAATATGGCTGTAAAAATTAATTATCGAAATAGAGTGTTAGAATATGAAAAGGCAACGACATTACAAACTATATCGGGCGATGTGAAAAAAGATTTTAAATACGATATTTTAGTAGCAACTATTAATAATAAACTTGTATCATTAAGTGCTGAAATAAACAAAGATTGTAATGTGGAATTTTATGATTTATCCACAAGACTAGGTAATTTTGTTTATCAAAAAGGATTAGGATTTTTGTTTTCTAAGGCAGTCAAAGATATACTAAATTGTGATGTTAAGATGATAAGTGATGTTGATAAAGCAATTGAATGTGAAATATTATCAAATGATTTAATATCAGAAGTAACAGTTCAAAAAATAAAATTAAGAATGAATGAGCTGTGTGAACAAAAACTTCCTATTAGTAAAATAATGGTTTCAAGAAAAGATGCGATTGAATATTTTAATAAAGTAAATCAAGTAGATAAAGCAAATTCGTTAAGATATATTAGTAATTCTACTATTAGCTTGTACAAGCTTGATGATACACTTGATTATTTATATGGGGTGTTACCTAATAACACAAGCCTAATTAATAAGTTTAATATAAAATACATAGAGAATAACAGAGTAGCATTATTGTATCCATTTTTATATGATTTAGAATCAAACTTAAAATATAACAAAAATGAAAAATTATTAGAAACAATAAAATCACAGATAGATTATAGGGAAAGTATAAATATAACTAATTCATCAGAACTTAATACCGCTATTTCAACAGGTAAATATGGTGATGTTATAAGATTAAGTGAAGCGTTACAAAATAATGAATTGTTTTCCATAGCGGATAAAATAAGTAAAGATAAAAATATTAAAATAGTGTTAATAACGGGCCCATCATCATCTGGTAAAACAACAGTATCAAAAAAATTAGGACTTTATTTAACTAGTAAAAACTTAAAGCCAATTTCTATTTCAATTGATGATTTTTTAATAGATCTTGATAAAAGACCGTTAGATAAAGATGGTAAACCAGAGTTAGAAAAAATTGAAGCAATTGATACTAAACAATTTAATGATAAAATATCTAGTTTATTAAATGGTGAGAGAGTTAATCTTCCAAAATTTGATTTTATTAATGCAAAGCAAGTAATTAGTGATGACAAAATAAAAATGGAAGAAAATAGCATACTAATAATAGAAGGAATTCATGCGTTTAATGAAAAGCTAACAGAAATGATTCCTGATAAAAGTAAGTTTAAATTATTTGTTTGCCCAATTGTTCCTCTTAATATAGATAATCATAATTTGTTTAGATCAACTGATAATAGATTATTGAGAAGAATAATAAGAGACAATAAAGAAAGGTGTTTTACTGCTTCACACACGCTTAAGTTGTGGAGGAAAGTAAGACTTTCTGAACAAGAAAACATCCTTCCTTATATGAAGGATGCAGATGCTATATTTAATACATATTTATTATATGAATTAGGCGTATTAAAGACTTATGTAGAACCTTTGTTATTTTCTATTTCAGAGACGGATGAAAACTATGAAGAAGCCATTAGATTAATTAATTTATTTAGGGTTATTCTTGCAATACCAAGTGATAGTATACCTGATGATTCAATAATAAGAGAATTTATTGGTGGTAGTTGTTTTAATGAATAAATAGTGATAGAATTATTTTAGGAGATGATAAAATGAAAATAAAGGTTGCAATAAATGGGTTTGGTAGAATTGGAAGATTAGTGTACAGAATACTTAAAGAGGATTCACAGTTTGATGTGGTTGCAATAAATGATTTAACAGATGCAGCTCAATTAGCTTATCTACTAAAATATGATACATCACATAGAATGTATTTAAAGAATGATGTTACATATGATGATAAAAATATTATAGTAGCTGGTGAAAAGGTAAAAGTATATGCAGAAAGTGATCCTAGTAATTTACCTTGGAAAGATTTAAATATAGATGTTGTTTTTGAATGTACGGGATTTTTTACAAGCTTAGAAAAATCTATGGCACATATTAATGCAGGTGCTAAAAAAGTAATAATATCAGCACCTGCTAAAGGAGATTTAAAAACAATAGTTTATAATGTAAATGATAATATATTAGATGGTAGTGAACAAATAATAAGTGCAGCTAGTTGCACGACTAATTGTTTGGCACCAGTAATGAAGGTTTTGTGTGATAATATTGGTGTAGAAAAAGGGTATATGACAACAGTACATGCATATACAAATGATCAAACAACACTTGATGTTGCACATAAAAAAGGTCATTTATCAAGAAGAGGAAGAGCAGCAGCAGCAAATATTGTGCCTGCAACAACAGGAGCGGCGAGTGCTATAGGTTTAGTTATTCCTGAGTTAAATGGCAAATTAGATGGTATAGCAATGAGAGTTCCAGTTACAACTGGTTCTGTAATAGATTTAACATTGGAACTAAAAAAGAAAGTAACAATTGATGAGATAAATAATTTGTTTATAAATAATCAGAATGAAACAATAAAATATACAAATGATCCCATTGTTTCAAGTGATATAATTAGTAGTAGTGTTGGAGCACTAGTTGATGGACTTTCAACTAATGTAATTGAAGTTGATGGAAAACAACTGGTTAAAATAATAGCTTGGTATGATAATGAAATGGGTTATTCATATCAAATGGTTAGAACTGCTAAAAGTTTGATGAAAAAATAAATATTAATTTTGTAAGTTGGTGGTGATAGTTTGGCGAAAAATAAAACAGAAGAAAAAGAATACATAGGTAGTGATGTTGAATATGATGAGCAAGAAAAAGAGAAATTTCAAATAACAAGAGGTATGTTAATTATCGCTGGTGTAGTATTTGTTATAGTAATAATAATTATTATTTTGATTAAGTCATTAATATCAAAACCTGGTGATAAAGAAAAATATACAAAGGAAGATTTCCTAAAATTAGAACGAAGGATGGAAGAAGAAGCACCAATTTATATAAACCAAAAAAATATAGAATTAACAACTGAAAAAATAAAAATTTTATTAGATGATTTGTTGACAACTAATGGTGGATCAATAGATCCAGAAAAAAATATAGCAACAGAAATATGTGATGGTTATGTTATTGCATATAAAGAGATTAATAGTTATTATAATGCATATATAAATTGTGGTGATAAGTATGTAACTGATGGTTATGAGGGAACAACAACAAAAACAACTGTAAAAAGAACAACCACATATAAAGATGATATTAAGCCAGATATATTAATAATTGGTGAAAAAGAAATCATTTTAGAAGTTGGTGATAATTATGTTGAACCCGGTTATACAGCAACTGATAATATTGATGGAGACATAACAAGTGATGTTAAAGTAGAAGGCAAGGTTGATACAAAAAAAATTGGGACATATATATTAACATATAAAGTAAAAGATAAAGCAGGAAATAGTAATGAGGCAACAAGAAAAGTGGTAGTGAAGGAAAAGCAAACAACGAGTAAAACAACCACTACAACAACCCAACGAAGAACAACCATAACAACAGGGCGTTCAACAACGGTTGAACCACCAAAACCAACAACTACTAGAAATTTATCTTCACCAACAATAACTCTAAATGGTCAAAGACAGATTTTTATATACAAAGGTGAAAGTTATAAAGAACCAGGTTATACAGCAAAAGATGCAAATGGTAAGGATTTAACGTCAAGAGTTAATATAACTGGTACAGTAAATATTAATCGGTCAGGAGTGTATACACTTACTTATAATGTGACAGATGATTATGGACTTAGTTTTTCAATATCTAGAATTATTACTGTAAAAGAAAATTCACAAATAATTTATGTATCTAATATAACAATATCTCCAAATAGTGCAACAGTTAGAATTGGAAACACATTAAGTTTAAAAGCAAATATAACACCTTCAAATGCAACAAATAAATCAATAACGTGGAAAAGTAGTAATCCGAGTGTGGCATCTGTTTCAGCGGATGGTGTTGTAAGAGGAATAAAAAGAGGTAGTGTAATAATAACGGCAACATCGTCAAATGGTAAAACATCAACATCTGAAATATTAGTTAACTAAAAATAGGAAGTTTTTCCTATTTTTATGTTATAATTTAATTATGATTTGGAGGAGAAATGAAAAAGTCATTAAAAGATATTAATTTGAAAAATAAAAAAGTTATTATAAGATGTGATTTTAATGTACCGATAAAAGATGGAAAGATATTAGATGATAACAGAATAATTGAATCATTAGAAACAATAAAATATGTTTTGTCTCAAAATGCAAAAGTAATACTAATGTCACATTTGGGTAGAATTAAAGAAGAAAAAGATAAATTGAATAATTCATTAAAACCAGTTGCAAAAAGATTAAGTGAACTTTTAAATCAAGATGTAATATTTGTTGGTGAAACGCGGGGAAGTGTGCTAGAAGAAACCATTAGAAATATGAATTTTAAAGATATAATACTAGTAGAAAATACAAGGTATGAAGATTTTCCTAATAAACTAGAAAGTTCTAATGATTTAAGTTTGTCATCATATTGGGCATCACTAGCAGATGTGTTTGTTAATGATGCTTTTGGAACATTACATAGAGCACATGCGTCAAATGTTGGAATTGCAAAACTATTACCATCTTGTATAGGTTTTTTGGTTGAAAAAGAAATTAAAATGTTAGATATTCTACTTAATGATATAAAAAGGCCTTATACTGTTATTTTAGGTGGTGCAAAAATGAATGACAAGATAAGTATAATTGATTCTTTAATTAAAAAGTGTGATTATATTTTACTTGGTGGTGGAATTGCTAATACATTTTTAACTGCAAAAGGTTATGACTTAAAGGATTCGGTTTATGATGAGGAAAGTTTAAAACATTGTATTGAATTACTTAATAAATATGAAGACAAAATAGTTTTACCAGTTGATGGTTTAGCTTCAAGCTCTTATAATGATGGCTTGCTAGTAAAATATTATAGATTAGATAATGTGGAAAATGGTAATATGATTCTTGATATTGGAAATGATACTATTAAATTATTTGAAAAGTATTTAAAGTCTAGTAAAACAGTATTTTGGAATGGTCCTGTTGGTGTTAGTGAGTTTAAAAATTTTGAAACTGGTACAAAATCATTGTGTAAAATATTAAGTAAGAAAGATGCAAAAATAATAATCGGTGGTGGTGATACTGCAGCGGCAGCAATAAAATTTGGGTATAAGAACAAATTTACTCATATATCAACTGGTGGAGGTGCATCACTTGAATACATAGAAGGCAAAAAACTACCGGGGTTAGAATTCATTGGTGAAAAATAGATTATGAAGAATAAGAAAATAAATATAGTAATACTTATTTTTGCTTTATCATTAGTTTTATATTTTTCTTTAAAAGAGGATTTATATGGTGTTTTGGATAACTTCTTTAAAGTAAAAATATGGTGTTTTTTTCTAGCAATTATATTGTTTTTAATAGCGCTTTTTTTTAAGTCACTTAGTTTAAATGCATATTTAAAGAAACAATGTGGGAAATACAACTTAAAGAAGGCTTATAATTTAACATTAATTGGTCAATTTTTAAATGGTATAACACCATTTCAATCAGGTGGTCAGCCCTTTCAAGTATATTTATTAAAAAAAGAAGGAATGAGAATATCCGATTCTACTAGCGCCATGCTTAAAGATAGTTTATCATATCAAATTGCTTTAGTTTTTGTTGGATTTGTATCACTATTACTTAATTATTTGCTTCACATTTTTGATGATAAAACTCTTAATTTTTTAGTTATTATAGGATTTATAGTTAATTTTATAGTTTTATTATTTTTAATATCATTAATATTGTTTAAAAGACAATTTATTAAGATTATTAATACATTAATTGATTTTTTTTGCAAATTTAAAGTGTTAAGAAAGCTTAACGAAAAAAAAGATAGCATAAGTCAAAGTGTAAATAGATTTTATAGGTTATTATCTGATTCATTTGATGATAAGATGCTTTTGTTAAAGACGGTTATAACAAATATAATAGCTTTTTTGTTATTATATACAATTCCATATGTTGTATTTCTATCTTTGGGATATAACAATGAGATTCTTTATATGATATTATCAACATCATTTGTGATGTTGATTGGTAATTTTGTTCCAATACCTGGTGCAACAGGTGGTATTGAGTATGGATTTTACAAGTTTTTTGGTTTTTTTGTAAGTGGTAATATGCTTACAAGTGCAATGTTATTATGGAGATTTATTACCTATATTTTTGGTATGATGATAGGTTTTGTATCTCTTGTTTTGAGGAAAGGAATAGAAAAATGAGAATAGGGTTATTTACAGATACTTATCCGCCATTTATAAATGGTGTTTCAACTAGTGTTTTAATGCTTAAAGAAGGTCTAGAAAAACTAGGGCATGATGTTTTTGTAGTAACAGTAAATAGTGAGTCATTTTCCTATAAAAATGAGAAAAATATTTTAAGGCTCCCAAGTATACCAATAGGTTTATTTGATTATAGACTTACAGGGTTATATCATTTTAAAGCAAAAAAAATAATTAAATCTTGGAATTTAGATATTATTCATACACATACAGAATTTGGTGTAGGAACATTTGCAAGATTACTTTCAAAAGAATATAACATTCCTCTTGTTCATACTTATCATACTATGTACGAAGAATATGTATATTATATTACCAAAGGTTATTTTGATGGTGCTTCAAAAAAATTGGTTGAATATTTAACATTATTTTTATGTGATAAAACAATAGATGAGTTAATTGTTCCAACGCAAAAGACTTGTGATTTGTTTAAAGAAAAATATAAGGTGAAAAGAGATGTACATATAATACCAACTGGTATAGATGTTGCAAGATTTTATAGAGAAAATGTTAATGAAAATGATGTTTTTCAATTAAAAACCGATTTAGGTATTCAAAAAAATGATTTTTGTATAATGTTTTTAGGACGCATCGCTAAAGAAAAAAACATAGATTTTTTAATTACTAATTTAAAAGAAATAATAAAAAAAATACCGAAGACAAAATTGATAATTGTTGGTGATGGTCCATATATGAGTGATTTAATGGAAATAACAAAAAAAAGTAAGTTGACCAAAAATGTTATATTCACTGGTAAGGTACCTTGGGATGAAGTTCCAAAGTATTACCATTTGTGTGATGTTTTTGTGACGGCATCAACAACAGAAACTCAAGGACTAACAGTTTTAGAAGCCATGGCTGCTTCAAAACCAGTTGTAGCTATTAATGATGAAAGTTTTAAATTGGTGATTAATAATAAAATAGATGGTATTTTATTTAATTCTGATAAAGAGTATATTGAATCAATACTAGATTTGAATAAGAATAAAAAATTAAGAGAATTAATAAGTAATGAATCAAGAAAAAAAGCAGAAGATTATAGTAAAGAATCCTATGCTAAAAAAGTTCTTGAAGTATATAAAAGAGTTATTCATAAGGATACGAATATATTAAAAAAGGTAGTGCATAAAGTAAAGGGTAAATTAAATAAGAATAAACGAAAGGTTTAGTAAGTTTCTTAATTTAAAATCCGCAAAAAAGTGTAAAGAAAAGTAAAATTTGACATTTTTTACTTTTCTTTTTTATTATTATTATGATATGCTATAAACGTAAAGAGGGATGATTATGGAAAAAAATACAAATATATATAGTTTTCCTAGTGAGGAAGGTAATGATGAAATTAATATAAATTCATTAATAGATGCATTATTTGATATTAGATTATCACTTAGTATTAAAAGAATAACGAGTCCAACAATAAAAAAAGATGAGTTAAGAAGTATAATTAATAATACAAAAAATGATAAAGACGAAGCAGTAAAACATGCGTTAGATGATGTGTTTGAAAAGTATTTAGGAAAAGAACTTGTTAATAAAGATAAGTATACAATTAATGATATTGAAAAAATAATAGAACAAAGAATAAGATATGAACAAACAAAAGAATTAAAGGATAAATCACTTGTTTTAAACCAAGATAAAGCAGCATAATTAAAAGTAAATATAAGAATGTAGTAAATAAAATATTACATTCTTTTTTTATTCGACATAGTTTGATAAATAAATTGCATTTTACATACTATAATGATGTCATAAATGAAGGAGGAAATATCATGAATGAAGAAAAAGAAATAAGGTTGGTTGTAGTTGATGATAATGAAAATTTAATAGAAATGCTTAAAGATTATTTTGTGGATCACAAAAAAATTAAGATAGTAAATAGTTTTTGTGATGGAGATACCGCAATTAAATACATAATTAAGAATCAAGATAAATTTGATGTTTTATTGCTTGATTTAATTATGCCAAAAAAAGATGGACTTTCGGTTTTAAATGATTTAAAGGAAAATAATATAGAAAAACCAGTTGTTATAGGGACATCTTTTAACGCAGATGAAACAATAGCAAGAGTATCTAAATATAATCCTAAACATTTTGTTTTAAAACCTTTTGAAATGTTAGATTTAGAGGAAAAAATAATGGACGCTGTTAATTTTAAAATTGAAAATGATAGCAAAATAAATGTATATCATAATAATTTAGAAATATCAGTTACTAAATTATTGCATGGTCTTGGTGTTCCGTCACACATAAAAGGTTATCAATATATTAGAGAAGGTGTTCTTTTAATGTATGAAAAACCAGATATAGTGGGTGCTATTACAAAAGAATTGTATCCAGAAATAGCGTCGCGTTACTCAACAACTGTATCCAGAGTTGAAAGGGCAATAAGACATGCCATAGAAGTTTCATGGAATAGAGGAGACTTAGATTTGATGGAAGAAATATTTGGTCATAGTGTTGATTATGATAGGGCTAAACCTACTAATAGTGAATTCATAGTAACGGTATCAGACAAATTAAGGCTAGAATTTAATAAATTACAAAAAGTTTAATAAAATTTTAATAAATAAGTGATATAATATTATCATGGAGGTATTAAAATGTTAGAAAGTGAAAATGGTTTAAGTAAGTTTTTTACAAAAGTTTATATGTGGATGTTTGTAGGTCTTTTAATATCAGGAGGAGTTGCTTATTATACATCAGTAAGTGAAGCTATGCTTAAATTTGTAATGGATTTTTATCTATTTATAGTAATAGCGGAGTTAGTAACTGTAATTTCTTTTACAGCACTTAGAAATAAAGTTTCACCAAGTACTGCTAAGATATTATTTGTTGTTTATTCGGCATTAAGTGGTCTTACATTATCATCAATTTTCTTAATTTATAAAATAGAAAGTATTGGTATGGTGTTTTTTGCGGCATCTTTAATGTTTGCATTACTAGCAGTTTATGGGTATGTAACAAAACAAGATTTATCATCATTTGGTAAAATATTATTATTTGGCCTTATATCGGTTATAATTATGTCTTTAATAAATATATTTATTGGTAATTCAGCATTTGATATATTTATATCAATAGTATCGATAGTTATCTTTTTAGGTCTTACAGCATATGATATGAGTCGTTTAAAACAAATTTATAATTATTATTCAAATGATTCCGATATGCTAGATAAAGTATCAATTTATGGAGCACTTGATTTGTATTTAGACTTTGTTAATATTTTATTAAAATTATTAAGATTATTTGGAAAAAGAAAAGATTAATATCTCTTTTATGAGATATTTTTTATATTAATTACATATTGTGTTTTTAATATTATTTTATTATAATATTATCCATTAAGGAGGAAATTATGGATTTAAAAGAATTTAATTCTTTAATTAATAGTAGTATTAGTAAAGAAAAAGAAGAAAGATTAAAAAGGGACAGAAATTTAATGATAGCAAAACAATATAAAGAAGCTAAAGAAGAATATGAAGAAGTTTGTGTAGATAAACGCGCCCTTGATATTTATAGTAAATTTATTGATGCTATGCTTCCAAATGTAATAAAAAATTGCATTTACTGTTATCGTAACGCTTTAGTGAATGATAGTAATCCAAGACTTTATTTTTCTTTAGAAATTATAGGTTCAAGAACCTGTAAAAATGAAGAATTTATGAGTAACAAAAAAGGACACAATGTTATTACATTGAATGAACAATATTTTCAAAAATTTGTAAATTTTGTTGAACAATTTTTTGAAAAATATGGTATTCTTGTGGAAAGATTCCCTTATTTAAGTAATAATGTTGTGCATGTTATTCATGTTAATCTTGTTGATCTATTTTATTCATATGTACTTGAAAAAGAACATGGCATTTCTTATTTAAAAGAAAATATTAATACTTTATTAGAAGATTATGATGATAGTTTAAAAATACAAAGTAACGATAAAATTAAAGTAAAAAGTAAGAAAGAGTAATTATAAGATCTATGTTTTGATGCTTTTAGTTTACTAAATATCACAATGTGTAAAGTGTATGTAAAAAAAAATTAAAAACGTTGAAATATTTGTTCTTATATTTTATAATATAACCATATAGGAGGTGCTGTTATGAATCAAGAAGAGTTTAATAAATTAATGGCAGATAATGTAAAAATAGCTAAAGAAGAAATAGCTAAAGAGGAAGAAGAAAAAAGAAGAAAAGAAATAGAATATGAAAAAAATGACGCAGAATTAGTCTATAATGATGTTGTTAATGATGTTGATACTTTTATTTCATATGATACTTTTATAAGAATGGTTTTGCCTACTGCTATTAGAATGACAATTGAAGGTCAACGAAAAAAATTGGCTGATGATGTAAATTCAGTAACATCAATTGAATTTCATATTACGGGTGGAGCGCAAGTTTTATCGTATCGTATTCTCGGAGATTGTAGTTTAGCTATTAATGTACCAGATAGAGATGGTTTTAAGGAATATTTAACAGGTTTTGCAGAAGCATATGATTTAGATTATGCTATTCCACATTATGGGTTCCGCTTTCGCGTTGGACTTGTAGATTTGTTTAGAGCTTATACTTTAGAAAAAGAGCAAGGATTAGATAACTTAAGAGAAAAAATTAATGCCGAACTAGAAGAATATGGATATAGTTTGGATAATTATAATGAATTTAAGAAAGTTAACGGAAACAAACCTGAAGATGAATCTCCAAAATCACCAAAGGAAGATTTTTACCAACAAATTGAAAAACTAGATGAAGATAAAGGATTTAAACCAAGAAATTTATAAGGTTTTAATTAATTACGATTTTTAAAATCGTAATTTTTTTTAAGTAAGTAATTAAAAGGATAGACAATTATTACTTTTAAATGGTACAATTAATGTGTATAAAATAGAAAGGAAGAATGAAATGGGAGTATTTAAAAATGAAGTAGGCAGGCCAAGTAACAAGACAATACATACAAGAAACACATTAAAATTTATATGTTTTTTATTGATTACTATTATATTACTGTTGGTATTATACATAGTAAATGATAAATCAAAAAAAGAAATTATAGATATACAAGATAAAAAAATTACTAAGGAAGAAGCAAAACAGATTTTTGATAAGTATGTATTTGATGGATATGAAACTATGTTTAAAAACGGTTTTTCTAGTGAATATAAAACAGCTCTAGCAATATCGAAAACAGAAAGTGAATCTAATACATATACATGTAATGATTTATATGGAGATAATTTAGAATTATGGCCTGGTTCTAAAGAAGGTGACAAAGCATATGTTGTGGATGAGTTGTTGTGCCAAGACAGCAATATAAAATTTTATGACTATAGTGATGTTAGTGAAACATATGAAATGTTATTTTTAAGTGGATTGCCATTAAAAAGTCATATATCAGTCAGTTTTTCTGGAAGATATGGGTATTCTGATTTAAAAGATGGTTACAGTTGGTTATCTTGTGAGTGTGGTGGTGTACCAGCATATTCTTTAATTAAAATATACGACGCTAAATTTTTAGATGATGAGTTACATATTTCTGTTGGCTATATTGAATATATTGATGATGCTAATGGGGATTTATCATTTAAACTTGCCAATGGTAAAAAAATTAAAATAAAAACAGAATTTACTTTAGAAGATTTAGAAAAAGAAGAAAATATCAGTAAATTATTCTCTGAAGCATATCCATCAATGGATATTTATGAAATGGTTCTTGAGAAGGATGAAAATGATCACATTTTTAAATTTAAATCATTTGAATTAAAAAAACCAGATGTTTATAATAATTAACAAAAGTAATAAATATACTTTTGTTTTTTTTGTTTTTAAAAAAAGTAAAAAAATATCAAAAAACACTTGATATATAAGGAAATTTCTGTTAAAATGATAACTGCGTGTAGCTGCGTAGATGTGCGAGGTTGCTGATACACCCGGTTAAGTTGTTATTTAATTTGAAAGAGTTATCAGGTAATTCGTTCGGAGCATGTTTATACTAGATATAGACGAAGGGAGGACATTATATGTCAAATAAAATAAGAATTAAGTTAAAAGCATATGATCATCGTTCTTTAGATTTAGCTGCAAGTAAAATAGTAGAAACAGTAAAGCGTACTGGTGGAAAGGTAACAGGACCTGTGCCACTACCTACTGAAATACAAAAGTACACTATTTTAAGAGCGGTTCATAAATATAAAGATTCACGTGAACAATTCGAAATGCGTACACACAAAAGACTTATTGATATTTCATCACCTAGTAAGGAAACAATTGATGCATTACAACATCTAGATTTACCTAGTGGTGTTGATATAGAAATTAAATAATTAGGAGGAAAAAATGGAAAGAAAAGGAATCTTAGGTCGTAAACTAGGAATGACTCAAGTGTTTGCCAAAGATGGAAAGCTAATTCCTGTTACAGTTGTTGAAGTTGAACCAAATATTGTAACTCAAATCAAAACTGTAGAAACTGATGGATATGAAGCTATTCAATTAGGTTTTGACACTAAAAGGGAAAAACTATCTAACAAAGCAGAAAAAGGTCATCTTGCAAAATCAAATACTACACCTAAGCGCTTCTTAAAAGAGATTCGCGGTGTAGATGTAAACAAGTACGAACTTGGTCAAGAACTTAGCGTTGAAGTTTTTGAAGAAGGAGAAATGGTTGATGTAACTGGAATTTCTAAAGGTAAAGGATACCAAGGTGTAATTAAACGTTATCATCAATCAAGAGGTCCTATGGGACACGGATCTCAATATCACAGAGGTGTTGGTTCATTAGGTACAATGAGACCAATGCGTGTATTTAAAGGTAAGAAATTACCAGGACATATGGGAAATGTTACTGTAACTATGCAAAATTTAGAAGTAGTTGCAATAAATAAAGATGAAAACATAATCTTAATTAAAGGTAATGTTCCTGGTCCTAAAAAGTCTTTAGTTATCATCAAATCAGCTGTTAAAAAGCCAAATGTAAAAAATGAGAAGGTTGAATTAGTTTCTTATAAAACTAAAGAAGCTGAAGTTGTGGCTGAAGAAGCACAAGTTGATGATACAAATACATCACAAGCAACTGAAGAATAATTTGTTTGTTATTAGTTAGTAATACTTGTGATGAAAGGAGGATATAAAATGCCAAAGACAGCACTTTTAAGTTTAAAAGGTGAAAAAATTAAAGACATAAAATTAGATGAAACTATTTGGGGAATAACTCCAAATGATCAAACTATATATGAAGCTGTAGTACTTAAAATGGCTTCAGAAAGACAAGGATCACACAGTACTAAAACACGTAGTGAAGTATCAGGTGGTGGAAGAAAGCCATGGAGACAGAAAGGTACTGGTAATGCTCGTCAAGGTTCTATTAGAGCACCTCATTTTGTAGGTGGTGGAATAGTGTTTGGACCAACGACTAATAGAAATTACACTAAAAAGATGAATAAGAAAACTCGTCGTTTAGCATTAAAATCTGCATTAACATATAAAGTTAATGATAAGAATTTAGTGGTTGTTGATAAGTTTGAATTAAAAACTAATAAAACAAAAGATGTTATAAAATTATTAGAAGAGTTAAAATTAAATGGAAACGTTTTAATAGTAACAACTGATTTAACAGAAAATACTATTTTAGCTACTAGAAATTTAGGAAATATTAATTTAATTTTAGCAAATGAGCTTAATACATATGATGTTTTATATTGTGATAAGTTAGTTATTACAGAAGAAGCTGTAAAATATGTTGAGGAGGTGCTTAAATAATGAAAGATATAATATTAGCACCAATCGTTACTGAAAAATCAGGTGTTATTTCAGCAGATGGAAGTAAAATTGTATTAAAAGTTGCAAAAAATGCAAACAAGGTACAAATAAGACAAGCTGTTGAAAAAGCTTTTGATGTTAAGATAACAAATGTAAATACTATTAATGTAAGACCTAAAAAGAAAAGAGTAGGTCGTTATGAAGGAACTACCAAAGCTTATAAAAAAGCAATTATAACTTTAGCTTCTGGTAGCAAGATAGAATTAAACTAATAAGGAGGAAACTTAAATGCCAGTTAGAAAGTTAAAACCTACTACTCCATCAAGAAGAAGTATGAGTATGTTAGTTAATGATGAAATAACTAAAAGCACTCCAGAAAGAAGCTTGGTAGAAATAAAGAAAAAAACAAGTGGTCGTAACAATTTAGGTCGTATTACTGTAAGACATCATGGTGGTGAAGAAAAAAGAAAATATCGTAAGATTGACTTTAAGCGTAACAAACATGATATTACAGGACGTGTTGCAGCAATTGAATATGATCCAAACAGAAGTGCAAATATTGCATTAATTAACTATAAAGATGGTGAAAAAAGATACATTATTGCACCAAATGGTTTAAAGGTCAATGATATTATAGTAAGTGGTTTAAATGTTGATATAAAAGTTGGTAATTCATTACCAATTATGAATATACCTGTTGGTACAGTTATTCATAATATAGAATTAAGACCTGGTAAGGGAGCGCAACTTGCAAGAAGCGCAGGTGCTAGTGCTCAAATTTTAGGTCGTGAAGAAAAATACGTATTAATAAGATTAAGAAGTGGTGAAACAAGAAAGATACTTGGAACTTGTATGGCAACAATCGGTGAAGTAGGAAATCTTGATTATTCACTTGTTAATTTAGGTAAAGCAGGACGTACTCGTCACATGGGAATTCGTCCAACTGTACGTGGTTCTGTTATGAACCCTAATGATCACCCACATGGTGGTGGTGAAGGTCGTGCTCCAGTTGGCCGTAAGCAACCAATGACACCTTGGGGTAAACCTGCGCTTGGTATGAAGACTCGTAAAAATAAAAAAGCTTCAACTAAGTTAATTGTAAGCCGTAAAAAATAATGGAAAGGAAAGAAAATAATGGCAAGAAGTATTAAAAAAGGACCTTATGTATTTCCAAGATTACTTAAAAAGGTTCAAAAGTTAAATGAAGAAGGTAAAAAAGAAGTAATTAAAACTTGGTCACGCCGTTCAACAATATTTCCAGATTTTATAGGACACACATTTGCAGTTCACAATGGTAAGGATTTTATTCCAGTTTATGTAACTGAAGATATGGTAGGACATAAATTAGGAGAATTTTCAGCTACTCGTAAATGTGGTGGACACGGCGAGAACAAAGATAAGAAGTAATAACTAGAAGGGAGATAAAAATATGGAAGCGAAAGCAATTGCGAAAACAGTTCGTATTTCCGCTTTAAAATCTCGTTTAGTTATGAGGTTAATAAACGGAAAGGACGTAAGTGAAGCTATGTCTATTGTAAATAATATAAATAGCAAAGCAGCACGCGTTATTAAAAAAGTATTAGTATCAGCTGTAGCAAACGCTGAAAATAATCATAATCTTGATAAAAATAAATTATATGTTAAAGAAGCATATGTTAATGATGGACCAGTACTTAAAAGATCTGTTCCAGATTCAAGAGGAAGAATAGCTAAAAATGATCACCGTACAAGTCATGTAACAGTGGTTGTGGCAGAAAGATAATATAAGGAGGAAGAACATGGGTCAAAAAGTAAATCCAGAAGGTTTGAGACTTGGTATAAACAAGGATTGGACTGCTAAATGGTATGCACCAAGTAAAGATTTCTCTAAAGTACTTGAAAATGATATGAAAATACGTAAATTTCTATTGAAGAAATTAAAAAATGCTGCAGTATCTACAGTTACTATTGAAAGAAGTAATAAGAAAACTGAAGTAAAGATCAGTACTGCAAAACCAGGTGTAGTAATTGGACACGGTGGAGAAGAAATCGAAAAGTTAAAGAAAGAAATCAACAAATTAGTTAATGAAGATGTACAAATTTCAATTATTGAAATAAAGAATCCTGACTTGGATGCGCAATTAGTAGCTAATAATATAGCTAGTCAAATTGAAAATAGGGGTTCATACCGTATGGCTCAAAAAAGAGCTATTAGAAACACAATGAAGGCTGGAGCTAAAGGAATTAAAACATTATGCTCTGGACGTTTAAATGGAGCTGAAATAGCACGTGGTGAAGGATATAATGAAGGAACAACTCCATTACATACTTTAAGAGCAGACATAAGTTATGCAACTGCTGAAGCAGACACTACTTATGGTAAGATAGGTGTTAAAGTATGGATATACAAAGGTGAAATCCTTCCAACTAAAAAAAAGGGAGGTAATAAAGATGTTAATGCCAAAAAGAACTAAATATCGTAAACCTCACAGAATTTATTATGAAGGAAAAGCTAAAGGTAATACAAAAGTAACTTTTGGTGAGTATGGTTTAATGGCAAAAGAAGGCGCTTGGATAACAGCACAACAAATCGAAGCTGCTCGTGTTGCTATGACTCGTTATATGAAACGTGGTGGTAATGTATATGTTAATATATTCCCTCATTTATCATTAACTAAAAAGCCATTAGAAACTCGTCAAGGTAAAGGTAAAGGTAATCCGGAAAGTTGGGTTGCAGTAGTTAAAGAAGGTAAAATTATGTTTGAGGTTTCAGGTGTCTCTGAAGAGGTTGCACGTGAGGCTTTAAGACTTGCAATGCACAAACTACCAATTAAATGTAAGTTTGTTATAAAAGAAGATGGTGGTGATAAAAATGAAGGTTAAGGAAATAAGAGAACTTACCACAGAACAATTAGAAGCTAAAATAATTGAAGTAAAAGATGAAATTTTTGCACTACGTTTAAAGCAAGCAACAGGTAATTTAGAAAAGCCTTCAAAAATACATGAATTAAGGAAAGACGTTGCTAGAATGAAAACTGTTTTAGCAGAACGTAAGAATGCTTAAGGAGGCTAATTATGGAAAAGGTTAAACGTGAAATAATTGGAAAAGTTGTAAGTGCTAAAAATAATAAAACTATTACTATATTAGTAGAAACTTACAAAAAAGATCCAAAGTATGGGAAACGTGTTAAGTATTCTAAAAAGTATGCTGCACACGATGAAGAAAACAAAGCAAAAGTTGGAGATATAGTTAAAGTTGTTCAAACTAAACCATTATCAAAGACAAAAAGATTTAGTTTAGTAGAAATAGTAGAAGAAGCCGTAATTTTATAGGCACTTTACAAATAAGATAGGAGGAAACACTTATGATTCAACAACAAAGTCGTTTAAAAGTTGCTGATAATTCTGGTGCAAGAGAACTTATGGTAATAAGAGTTCTTGGTGGAAGTAAAGTTAAAACTGGAAATATTGGTGACATCGTAGTTGGAACAGTAAAAAAAGCAACTCCAAATGGTAATATACAAAGCGGTAAAGTCGTAAAAGCGGTTATCGTTAGAAGTAAATTTGGAATGCGTAGAGATGATGGTTCATATATCAAATTTGATGATAATGCTTGCGTTATTATTAAAGATGATAAGACACCAGTTGGAACAAGAGTTTTAGGTCCAGTAGCACGCGAATTACGTGATAAAGATTTCATGAAAATTGTATCGCTAGCAAAAGAAGTGTTATAGGTCTTTTAAGGAGGAAATCATGAATTTAAAAGTTGGAGATAAAGTCATTGTTATTGCTGGTAAAGATAAAGGTAAAGAAGGAAAAATAATTGCAAAGAAAAGTGATAAAGTTTTAGTTGAAGGTATTAATATGGTAAAAAAACATATAAAACCTAATGGTCAAGACCAAGCAGGTGGTATTGTTGATAGAGAAGCTTTAATTCATATTTCTAATGTAATGATGATTGATCCTAAAACCAAAAAACGTACTAGAATAGCACATGAAATAAATAAAGATGGAAAAAAAGTTAGAGTTTCTAGCAAGTCAAAATCTAAGTTAGACTAAGTAAAGGAGGGTAACTATGAACAGTTTAAAAGAACAATATAAGAAGGATATAATTCCTTCGTTAAAAGAAAAATATAATTATACTACTGTCATGGCTGTACCAAGGCTAGAAAAGATCGTAGTTAATATGGGTGTTGGAGATGCAACACAAAATAGTAAATTATTAGAAGTAGCAACTTCTGAATTAGAAAAGATAACAGGAAGAACACCAGTTATCACAAAAGCAAAGAAATCAATTGCGGGTTTTAAAATAAGAGAAGGACAAGCAATTGGATGTAAGGTTACACTTCGTGGTGACGATATGTATGTTTTCTTAGAAAAATTAATTAAAATAGTATTACCTCGTGTACGTGATTTTAGAGGTATATCTAATAAAGCTTTTGATGGAAGAGGAAATTATACATTGGGAGTTAAAGAACAAACTATTTTCCCAGAAATCGTATATGATGAAGTTGTAAAAGTACGTGGAATGGATATTGTTTTTGTAACAACAGCTAAAACAAATGATGAAGCATTAGACTTATTAAAGGGATTTGGATTACCTTTTAAGAAATAGGCAAATGGGAGGATATAAATGGCAAAGAAAAGTATGGTCGTAAAACAACAAAGACCAAAGAAATATAAAGTTCAAGAATACACTCGTTGCAACAGATGCGGTCGTCCACATTCAGTAATGAAAAAGTTTGGTGTCTGCCGTATTTGCTTTAGGGAACTTGCCTATAAAGGTGAAATCCCAGGTGTTAAAAAGTCAAGTTGGTAGGAATAAAGAAAAGGAGGATTTATATGTCAGTAACAGATCCAATCGCAGATTTACTTACGCGTGTTCGTAATGCAAATCAAATGCGTTATAATGAAGTAGTCGTTCCTTCTTCAAATGTTAAGTTAACTATTGTTGATATTTTGAAAAAGGAAGGTTATATTGCTAACTATAAAGTAGAAAAAAATGATGTTCAAGATAATATAATTATCACTTTAAAATATGGGGCTAATAAAGAAAGAGTAATATCTGGTTTGAAAAGAATTTCTAAACCAGGATTACGTGTATATGCTAAAAAGGAAGAAGTTCCAACTGTATTAAACGGTCTTGGAATATCTATAATTTCAACATCTCAAGGAATAATGACAGGTAAAGAAGCTAAAAAATTAAACCTTGGTGGAGAAGTTTTAGCATATATATGGTAAGAGGCTTAAAATGAGTCGTATAGGAAATAGAATACTTACTATACCTGATGGTGTTACAGTATCAAATATTGATGATGTAATAACTGTTAAGGGCCCTAAAGGTGAATTATCATTAACTTTAGATAGCAATATAAATATAGAAATTTCTGAAAAGGAAATCAAAGTAAAAAGAAATAATGAGATAAAAAAAGCAAAACAAATGCATGGCACTACTAATGCTTTAATTGCTAATATGATGGAGGGTGTTAAAAACGGATATAGTAAAGCGCTTGAAATACTAGGTGTTGGTTATCGTTTCAATGTAAAGGGTAAAACGCTTGAAATAAGTGCTGGTTATTCGCACAAAGTAAACTTGGATATTCCAGAAGGTTTAACAGTTGAGCAAGTAAGTGCAACAGAAATAAATGTTAAAGGTATTGACAAAGAAGCAGTAGGAAAGTTTGCTGCAGAGATAAGAGAAGTTAGAAAACCAGAACCATATAAGGGTAAAGGAATTCGTTACAAGGCTGAATATATTCGCCGTAAAGAAGGAAAGAAAGCTTCTAAATAAGTAAGAAAAGGAGATTATTACAATGATTAAAAAAACATCACGTAATGAAGCTCGTAAAGCTAGACACGCTAGAATTAGAAATAAAATTAGTGGAACAGATAAGTTACCAAGATTATGTGTATTTAGATCTTTAAAGAACATTAGCGTTCAAGTAATTGATGATGTTAAAGGTGTAACTTTAGTTAGTGCATCATCACTTGATAAGGAATTAAAGATTAAAAACGGTGGTAACATAGAAGCAAGTAAGCTTGTAGGAGCTTTAGTTGCAAAAAGATGCAAAAAAGCAAAAATAGATAAAGTAGTTTTTGATAGAGGCGGATACCTTTATCATGGACGTGTAAAAGCATTAGCAGATGCTGCACGTGAAAATGGATTAGAATTCTAAAGGAGGTAACAAAGTGGAAAGAAAAAATGTTAAACCACGTGAGAAGGAATATAATGAAACAGTTATTTCCGTAAATCGTGTTACAAAAGTTACTAAGGGTGGACGTAATCTTCGTTTCGCTGCAACAGTTGCTGTTGGAGATGGAAAAGGTAAAGTTGGCCTTGGAACTGGTAAAGCTAACGAAGTTCAAGACGCTATTAAAAAAGCAGTTTCTAGTGCAACTAAAAACATTATAACCATCGATTTAGTAGAAGATAGAACAGTTTCTCATGATGCTATTGGTACATCAGGAGCAGCAAAAGTATTAATTAAACCTGCTAAAGCAGGTACTGGAATTATTGCTGGCGGTTCAGTACGTATGGTACTAGAACTTGCAGGAGTAAAAGATATTATTTCAAAATCACTTGGATCAAATACAAAATTAAATACCGCAAGAGCTACTATGGATGCATTAAGGATGCAAAAGTCAGCTGCCCATATTGCTGAACTTAGAGGAAAAAGTGTAGAGGAGATTTTAGGATAATGAAATTAAATGAACTAAAATATAATGAAGGATCTAAAAAAGATATTAAAAGATTAGGTCGTGGTTCTAGTAGCGGTACTGGAAAAACAAGTGGTAAAGGACATAAAGGACAAAATGCTAGAAGTGGCGGAGGTGTAAGACCTGGTTTTGAAGGTGGTCAATTACCTTTATACAGAAGACTTCCAAAACGTGGGTTTTCTAATGCGTTATTCAAAAAAGAATATGCTGTAATTAATGTGTCTGATTTAAATAAATTTGATGATAATGCTACAGTTACTGCAGAACTTTTAGTTGAAATGGGAATTATTAAAAAGACTCTTTCTGGTATAAAGGTTTTAGGTAACGGAGAAATTACTAAGAAATTAACAGTTAAAGCACACGCTTTTTCTAAAACTGCAAAAGATAAAATTGAAGCTCAAGGTGGAAAAGTTGAGGTGATGTAATATGATTAAAGGCCTTAAAGAAATCTTTTCTGCTAGAAATAAAGACTTAAAGAAAAAGATTTTATTTACCCTTTTAATATTATTTATCTATAAAATAGGAACTGGTATAAGAGTTCCTGGAACTGAAGATATTACAAAGGATTTAGGTTTTTTAGAGTTATTAAATGTAATGAGTGGAGATTCACTTAAAAAGTTTTCAATCTTTGCATTAGGTGTTACTCCATACATTAGTGCTTCAATCATAACTCAATTACTTCAGATGGATATAATTCCTTATTTTTCTAATTTAGCTAAGGAAGGACATTCAGGAAGAGTTAAGTTAAATAAAATTACTAGGTACTTAGGTATATTGCTTGCGTTTTTACAAGGTCTTGTTATGTCATTTTCATTTTTGGGAAGTGGAGCAACAGCTTTGGAATATTTAAGAGTATCTTTGATATTAACAGCAGGTACATGTTTACTTTTATGGTTAGGTGATCAAATATCAAGTAAGGGTGTTGGTAATGGTATATCAATGCTTATTATGGCAGGTATTTTAATTAGTACACCTAACATGATGAAGGATGCTTTTTCAGCATTCGTGGTATCTGGTACTACTCAAGAAGTATCACTAGGGGTTGCAAAATTTGCTTTATTTGTACTACTTTATATATCTATTATAGTAGGAGTAGTATTTATAGAAAAATCAGAAAGAAGAGTACCTATTCAGTATTCTAATAGAACGCAAAGTGCATATGGTGCTAAACAAACATATATTCCGCTTAAACTTAATTCAGCTGGAGTTATGCCTGTTATCTTTGCATCAAGTTTGATTGCAATACCATCACTTATTGCAGCGTTTGTAAGAAAAGATTCGTTTTCATTATTTGTTAATAAGTATATTAACTATAATACTGTAACGGGATTTATACTATATATATTATTCATCATTTTATTTACTTATTTGTATACTTTTATGGCAGGTTTAAGACCAAAAGATTTAGCAGATAACTTAAATAAACAAGGTGGATATGTACCAGGTATAAGACCAGGTAATGAAACCAAAAAATACATTAGCAAAGTACTTTCTAGAACGACATTTTTAGGTGCGGTATTCTTAGTTATTATTGCAGGACTACCAATATTAGTATCTAATTTGAGTACACTTCCAACATCAGTTACTGTTGGTGGAACAGGACTTTTAATCGTTGTTGGTGTTGCACTTGAAACATACAATCAAATTGAAAGTACGCTTCAAGCTAGAAGATATGAAAGGGGATACAAAAGATAGTGAAAAATATCGTTTTATATGCACCTCCTGCAGCAGGTAAAGGTACAGAGTGTGAATATTTAAGAAAAGAGTATGGTTATGAAATATTATCAATAGGACAAGTTCTTAGAAATAATAGATCTATGGATACAGAAATAGGAAGAAAAATAATTGAAACGCAAGATAAAGGAATATTAACACCTGATGATATTGTTGCAGAAGCATTAAAAAATGAATTAAAGAAGCTAGATGGAAAATCTATAATTGTAGATGGTTATCCAAGAAATATAAATCAAGCTAAATTACTTGATACAGTATTAGATAATTACATTGTAATTAATTTATATGTAGATAGACAAATAGCAATGAAAAGAACACTTGGTAGATTAAGTTGTCCAAAGTGTGGAAAAATATATAATTTATATTTCGAAGATATGAAACCTTCAAGAGAAGGTATTTGTGATGTTTGTGGGGAAAGATTAGAAGGAAGATCTGATGATAATGAAAATTCATTTAATGTAAGATTTGATGTTTATGAAGAAAATGAGCCACAAATAATAAACTATTATGAAGATAAAGGTATTTTGTATAGAATAAATGGTGGACTTGGAAAAGAAAACACGCATAAAGAAGTACAAAGTATATTAAACGAAGGCTAAAATGATAAGTATAAAATCAGAAAGGGAGCAAGAGTTACTTAAAGTAGCGGGTCGTGTTGTTTATGAAACACACCAGCACTTAAGACCATTGGTTAAACCAGGCGTTAGTTTGCTTGAACTTGATAAAGAAGGAGAAAAATTTATTAGGAGTAAAAGTTGCACCCCATCCTTTAAAGGTTATGAAGGATTTCCTAACGCTCTTTGCATTTCTGTTAATGAAGAAGTTGTTCACGGTATACCATCAAATAGAAAATTAAAAGATGGAGATATTGTTTCAATTGATATTGGGGCATGTTATAAAGGATATCATGGTGATTCGGCTTGGACATATGAAGTTGGAAATGTAAGTAAAGAAAAAAAATACCTAATGGAGCATACTAAAGAAGCTTTGTATTGTGGTATTAAAATGGTTAAACCAGGTAATAGAATTGGTGATATTGGTTATGCTGTTGAAAAGTATGCTAATGAACATAATCTTGGAATTGTAAGAGAATTATGTGGTCATGGCGTTGGCACTAATGTTCACGAAGATCCAGATGTTCCAAATTATGGAAAGAAAGGCACTGGAATAATATTAAAAGAAGGTATGGTAATTGCAATAGAACCAATGCTTAATTTAGGTAGTGATGATATCTATGTAGAGAATAATGATTGGACTATTGTAACTGTCGATAATAAACCATCAGCTCATTTTGAGCATACAGTTTTAGTAACTAAAGATGGTTATGAGATTTTAACGGGAGAGTGATTAAATAGTGGCTAAAGAAGATGTAATTGAAGTTGAAGGTAAGGTTGTTGAGCTTTTAAAAGGCGGAGACTTTAAAGTACAACTTACAAATGGACATACTGTAGAAGCTCGCGTTTCTGGTAAAATGCGAATGAATAAGATTCGTATCTTACCAGGTGATACAGTTGTTCTTGAAATATCACCATATGATTTAACACGTGGGCGAATAACCTATAGAAAATGATAGGAGGAAGAAAAGATGAAAGTTAGACCATCAGTAAAGAAAATTTGTGATAAATGTAAAATAATTAAACGTAATGGGAAAGTAATGGTTATCTGTGAAAACCCAAAACATAAGCAAAGACAAGGCTAATAGGAGGAGTTAAAATGGCACGTATAAAAAACGTTGATCTACCAGATAATAAAAGAGTTGAAATTGCTTTAACTTATATTCATGGTATTGGTAGAAAATTATCAAGATCAATTTTAACTAAATTAAATATAAATCTTGATACTAAAACTAAAGATTTAACTGAAAAAGAAATTTCTGATATTCGTAAAGAATTAGATAATCACTTACTTGAAGGTGATTTAAGAAGAGAAGTTTCAATGAATATTAAAACTAAAATGGAAATCGGTTCTTATCAAGGATTACGTCATCGTAAAGGTTTACCTGTAAGAGGTCAATCTACAAGAAGTAATGCTAAAACTCGTAAGGGTCGTGGTAAGACTGTTGCTAATAAGAAGAAGTAGGAAAAGAGGCGAATAAAATGGCTTACAAATCAAGAAAACGTAAGGTTAAAAAGAATATACCTGAAGGTCAAGCTCACATTTATTCAACATTTAATAACACAATTGTATCGATAACAGATAAGTTGGGGAATGTTGTATCATGGGCATCAAGTGGAACTTCAGGATTTAAAGGAAGTAAGAAGAAAACTCCATTTGCAGCTGGTATAAGTGCTGAGGCAGCTGGTAAAGCAGCATATGATTCTGGTATGAGAAAAGTAGAAGTATTTGTAAAAGGACTTGGTGCAGGTAGAGAAACTGCAATTAGATCTTTGCAAACAGCAGGACTTGAAATACTTTCAATAACTGATGTTACACCAGTACCACATAATGGTTGTCGTCCACCAAAACGTCCACGTGGATAATATAATAAAAAGGAGTGATTTCAAATGATAAAATTTGAAAAACCAATATTCAAAGTTGCTGAATATATCGAAAGTAAAAATTATGGTAAATTCGAAGTAGAACCTTTAGAAAGAGGGTTCGGTACAACACTTGGAAATGCTTTAAGAAGAGTAATGTTATCATCATTACCTGGAGATGCAATTACTAGTGTTCACATCGATGGTGTTCTTCATGAATTTCAAACAATTGATGGAGTTGTTGAAGACGTAACAGGAATAATTCTAAATTTAAAGAATGTAGTTGTTAAGAACTATACAGATGAAGTTAAAACTTTAAAGTTAAATGTTAATAAAGAAGGAATTGTAACTGCAGCTGATATAGATAAAGATGCTGATATAGAAATAGTAAATCCAGAACAAGAAATAGCTACTTTAGTTAAAGGTGGAAAATTAAACATGGAAATGACTGTGTCTAACGGTCGTGGATATGTAAGGGCAGAAGCTAATAAGAAATTGTTAGATAATATGAAATTAAATACAATCGCAATGGATTCTAATTTCTCACCAATTGAAAGAGTAAATTATGAAGTAGAAGGTGCACGTGTAGGTCAAGATGATACATATGACAAATTAACTTTAGAAGTATGGACAAATGGTTCTATGAAGCCAGAAGAGGCTGTAGCATTAGCATCTAGAATATTAATTGAACATTTTGAAATACTAACTGAATTAAATGAAATAGCAGATGAAACAGGATTAATGAAACAAAATGTTGATGATACAAAAACTAAAGTACTTGAAATGTCAATTGATGAATTAGAATTTTCTGTAAGAGCATATAACTGCTTAAAAAGAGCTAATATAAATACACTTCAAGATTTAACTCAAAAAAGTGAAAATGAAATGATGAAAATACGTAATTTAGGTAAAAAGTCATTAAAAGAAGTTATTGATAAAGTAAAAGAAATGGGATTCTCATTTAGAAACGAAGATTAATAGTAAAGGAGGATTTAAATATGGCATATAGAAAATTAGGTCGCACTAATAAACACAGAAGAGCAATGCTTAGTAATTTAACTAGATACCTAATTAAGAATGAAAAAATAGAAACTACTGAAACCCGCGCTAAAGAAGTACGTAAGTGCTTTGATAAAATGGTTTCATATGGTAAAAATGGAAGTTTAGTTGCAAGACGTAATGCACTAGCATTTTTAGAAAATGATAATGAGGCTGTAAAAAAAGTGTTTGATGACTTAGCAAAAAGATATGAAAATAGAAATGGTGGATACACTAGAATACTAAAATTACAAGAAAGAAAGGGCGATGATGCTCTTATGGTAATACTTGAATTAGTATAGTAAAAATACTCCTTATTTAGGAGTCTTTTTTATTATATTTATTTAAACACCAGGAATTGTTGTACTAAATACATATTTACATATACTATAAATAATTATTGACTTAGCTAGTAAGTTAGTGATACTGTATATGGTAAGAAAGGAAGAAAAATATGGAAGAAAAGAAAGAATATTTAAATGAAGAAGAGTATCAAAAGAATAATGTCAAGGTAAAAAAAGCTGGAAAGATAGTAATCATTGTAGGACTATCTATGTTAGTAGTAGGAATTATACTTATAATAATAGGAGTTTTAGGAATAGGTACAGAAGCAACTAATAGTTTAGAATCAGAAGTAAAACCAATAGGTATACTTTTAGGTTTTGGTGGATTTGCAGTTGGAGGTACATTAACAACAACTGGTATATTTGTAACGGTTGTTGGGTTAATGATTAGATTTCTAATTGGTAATAAAAGGGAAATAACTGCATATACTACACAACAAGTTATGCCAGTTGCAAAAGAAGGTATAGAAAAAATGGCACCAACAGCTGGTAAGGTAGCTAAAGAAGTAGCTAAAGGTATTAAAGAAGGGATAAATGAAGCTGATAAAAAGTAGTTATTAGCAATGGGTGAATTATGAATAATAAAGAATCAAAAGAATATTTAAGTGAGGAAAAATTTCAAGAGACAAACAAAAAAGTTAATAAAACCGGTACCATTTTAGTAGTATTAGGATTAGTAATGACTATTTCATCAATAGTGTGGATGATTATTGGATTAAATGTGTTACATACCCAGTATGCAGCTATAGGGGGACCACTTTTAATACTTGGTCTTGCTTTATTAGCTTTTGGTGGACAGTTAAAATTTATTGGACATGGGAGAGAAATAAATGCATATATGGCTCAACAACAAATGCCTGTTGTTAAAGAAGGTGCAGAGAAGTTAGCACCCACTGCAGGTAAAGTAGCTAAAGAAATAACTAAGGGTGTTAAAGAAGGAATAGATGAAGTAGATAACAAATAAAAAAGAATTCATTTAAGAATTCTTTTTTTTTAAATTGTAATTTCAACCACACCACTTTAACTATAAATTAATTTATATATACAAACTATTTTTTTGTTATATTGAAATAAACAGAGGTAGAATTTGATTTGTTACCTGCTACATCCTTAATATTACCATCATATACTAACTCTGGTGTTAAATAAGATGGGACTCTATTTGCACTAACATAAACATCAATTATTACTTTATTATTCGTTTTACTTACTAAATTAGCACTTTCAATTGATATGCTTGGTGATAAACCAACATTTTTTCTAGAAAAATAATTTTTACTTATTTTAATATCATTATCAAATCCAGAAATACTATCATTACATGTTAATGTTACTTTAACTGTTTTTGAGTTATACGTTAATAGTTTTTTTGTTAAAGTTACGTTGATATTTGAATTATTGAATCTACAACTTGGCTTTTCCAAATCTGATGTAATAGATATTACTTTTGAATCAACATAGTTTTCATGATCAGTAATTTTTCCGTTATCAATTACTGAATATGTTCCATCACTATTTTTTGTTGTTATTTTACTATTATAATTATCATTATAATAAGATCTTACGAAATAATACTTTTTCTTGTTATTAAGTTCAATATTAGTGGTATTAACTTTACTTTTTGTAGGCTTTTCAATAGCAGCTTCAACTCTAGGTTCATCATTATTTTTAGTATAGAATTCATTTATATGAATAATTTTGCATGATGTTTTGTTTTCATTATTACATTCATACCATTCATATTTTCTAGCACATGCATTATATGTCATAGCGCGTAGTGTGGTACTTACTTTTTTGTTACTAACAATATCATCCATTGAAACATCACTATTTAAACTTTTTATATAGTTTGCTTGCGTTGAAAGAAGCCATGGTGTTTCTTCGACAATTTTTACATCAGGATTTTCGTTTCCATCAAGTAAGCATGCAAATTCATCAGCTTCATGAGTTAAATTTAAATAACCAATAACTGAATTCATATCATAATAATTGTAGGTACTTATGATATCTTCTTTAATATGGTCATTGTAAAAATCTTGTAAGTTAGTAAATGTATAATTACTATTTTTTAATCCTGATTTTATTACATTATTTACTATTATTGATTCTTTTTCTAAATTTATTAATGACTCAATCCCATTCATTATATTTAGTTTACTTAAAAATTTGTAATTCTTTTTGTGATATGATGCTGAATCGAACGCAGCATCTATTTGTCTTATTTCACCAAATTTTAATCCTAACGAACTAACAATGTCACCTTTTACTATATAATTAACGAGTTTTGATTCATTATACTCATTCTTATCCATATTTAGTAGTATTCTTATTTTTTCATTTTGTACTGTTATCTGACTATCACTATAATTAAACAATAATCCCATTCCATTAAAACTAACAGCCTGTACAAAATTAATATCTTTGTATTCAGAAAAATCATTGCTATTGCTTAAGTATTTATTGATATCATATTTTCTTTTGCTCAAATTAAATCCTTGCCAATCAGTTTTATTGTTTTGTCCGTTTTCTTTGGCTTTTTCGAGTGTTGCTGCACCTATTTGTGATAAATATCCACCCAAAGAATGACCTGTTAAATAAATGTTGTGATCATGATATTTTTTTGCTTGTTTTAAAGCATACTCTTCTGCTAGGCTTTCTTGAGCGTGAATATCATCTCGAGCGTATGATAAATGCTGTATCCATTCTAATAAATCCGAAAAATCAGTTCCTCTAAATACAATTATAATGTTATTACCTTTTTCTAGTGTATAAGCGGTAAAAAGGGCGCTTAGGTTTGCAATACTCGATTTTTTTTCTGTGTAATCTACTATGTTCCAACCATCCATTTCACTTGTTGTTGCGTAGTTATGCAAATTAACATATTGGTTAAATTGATCTATAATAATACTTCGGTTACTAAAATAGCATGGCTTGTTTTTTTGAACAGAAAGTTTGCACGATGCTGGAATTGGCATATAAGATAATCCGCTTGCTATTGCAAGTGTCCTATAGCTAACTTTATTACTAACGTTGTTTTCTTTGCTGAAATTTTTAATCTTTGTTGAAACCTTTATATCATTAGTATTAAAAAATAAAACTAGCAGAGTAAAAACTAATAATGTAATACATATTAAACTTCTTTTTTTCATCTTTATTTCTCCTCTAATACTTTACAAAAATCCATTTCAAATATTTTAGATATATCATTTGTTCCAATGCCAAGATATGGATCAAGTAAGTTATCATTGTCAATCCAATTTTTTCTATCTTTTGCATTTAAACTTTTAAAATCAGTTGTGTTCATTATGTCAGTATCATTATAAGTTGCATATACACCATATTTATATTTGCCATTTTTTCTAAAAATAAATATTTCTAAATCACTAATTTCACTAGGTAACTTATAATTATCATTGCTGGAGCGATACCAACAATCATTCGTTCCTTCAATATTAATGTTACCTACTGAATCAACAATAGTATTAATACTATAATATAATTTTTTTGTTTTACTTTCCTTTATTATTTTTGATATGTTTGGTAGTGCTATTACAGTTAATATACCCAAAATCATAATTATTGCTATAAGTTCTATTAGTGTAAACCCTTTTCTCATTTTACTCATCTCCTCTATAATACAAATATATAATAACATATGATTAATGTATTTGTCAGCTTAAAAGTTAAGAAAGATTATTTATTGCATAAATAAATAGCTTTTTTTTTTGTTTTATATTATACTTATGATAGGTGATGATATTTGAAAGCAATGATTACTGGTGCATCAAGTGGTATCGGTCGTGATATAGCAGTTAACTTAAGTAATAGAGGTTATGATTTAGTGATTGTGGCCCGGGATAAAAATGGCCTTTTAGAAACTAAAAAGTTATGTAAGACAACTGTTATTGTTGAATCAGTAGATTTGTCTGATACTGATAACTGTATAAAATTATTTAATAAGTATAAAGATATTAATATACTAGTTAATAATGCAGGTTTTGGCCTTTTTGGTGGATTTGATGAAACAGATTTAGATAAAGAATTAAATATGATAGATTTAAATATTAAAGCGTTACATATATTAACTAAATTATATTTAAAAGAGATGATAAAAAAAGATAGTGGATACATACTTAATGTAGCATCTATTGCGGCTTTTTTGCCAGGACCTTTACTCAACACATATTATTCCACTAAATCTTATGTAATACGCCTTACAACAGCTTTATATGAGGAATTAAGAAGGAAGAATTCAAATGTTAAAGTATCTGTTTTATGCCCAGGACCAGTTAATACTAATTTTAATAATGTTGCAAATGTTACTTTTGCACTTAAGGGTATGGAAAGTAAGTATGTTGCAGATTACGCTATAAGTAAAATGTTTAAGAATAAATTAATTATAATACCAGGATTTATGAATAAATTGGGTGTATTTATGTGTCGTTTTGCACCAATTAAAACGCTACTTAAAATAGTTTATAATACACAAAGAAAAAAAGGAGATTAATATTATGAAGAAAAAAGGATTTACTTTAATAGAAATTTTAGCAGTAATTATTATATTAGCGTTATTAAGTGGAATAGCAACTTTAACTGCAGGAAGAATACTAAAAAATTCTAGAAAGAAAGAAGCTATTAAGCAAGAAGAAATATTAACATCATTAGGTGAGACAATATATACGCATGAAAGAATTTCAGGTGGTAGTACTAGTGTTTTTAAAAATAAAGTTAAGAATAATGAATCATTTTACATAGAAATTAATGATTTAAAAAAAGCTGGCTATTTAGAAGGTGATATAGAAAATCCTAATGGAGATGGTGTATGTGATGGCACTTTAGAATATAAAGATAAAGAATTTAAAGGTTATATAAGTTGTCCTAATGTATATGAAAAAACTCTTCCGAAAAATGGCGATAAATTAGAATGGAATGTTGATCATTGGGAAGAGTAGAATAAAATTGACATAATTATATTATTTTAGTATAAAAAGCTTACAGTAGCTTTTTTTTCTTATTTATGGTAAAATATCCTCTTAAATATTAAAAAAGGAAGTGAAGTCATGAACAATATAATAGAAATTAAGAATTTAAGTTTCAGATATAAAAATAAATTTATATTTGATGATTTCACTATGGATATAAAAAGAGGAACTTGGGTTACTGTTGCAGGAGCTAATGGAGCGGGTAAAACTACATTAGTTAAGATATTAGCTGGTCTTGAAAAAAGTTATTCAAGTATAAAGATACTTAATACAGATTTAAATAAGAAAAATTTATTTGGTATTAGAAAAGAAGTTGGGTTTGTTTTTGATAATCCGGATGCTTTCTTTGCATGTGAAACAGTTGAAGATGAACTTGCTTTTTCTTTAGAAAATTTAGCTGTTGCACCATCAACTATAAAGAAAAAAATAACAGAAATTTCAAAGTTGCTCAAGTTAGATGGTTTATTAAAACAAAATCCATCATTACTATCGGGAGGGGAAAAACAAAAGGTTCAACTTGGGTGTGCTTTAATGCTAGAACCAAGAATTCTTATTTTAGATGAAGCGTTAATGATGATTGATATAAATGAGAAAGAAGAATTATTTAAATTACTAAAAGATTATTGCACTAAAAAAAGAGTAACAATATTATCATTTACTTATAATTTGGATGAGGCATTTTATTCAGATAGATTGGTCGTTTTAAATAATGGTAAAATAATAGTTGATGGTCCTTTTCCTAATGTTTTTGAAGAGGAAAACGTGATGCGTAAAATAGGACTTGAGGTACCTTTTTCAGTTGAATTATCTAGAAAATTAAACCTTTACAATTTAACTAATAAAGTTCATTTAAACATAAAGGGGGTTGTTGATGAATTATGGAAGTAGTATTTAATAATGTAAGTTATTCATATAACAAGGGACTATTTAATGAGAAAGTTGCTTTAAAAGATATTAATTTGGATTTAAGGAGCAATAGTATTCATGGAATAATTGGTCCGATTGGAAGTGGTAAATCAACCCTTTTAGAACTCATGAATGGAATTACAAGGCCAGATTGTGGCACAATATCAATAGGTAATTATGATTTAAACAAAAGAAATTTTAAATTTAATGATTTTAGATATGATGTTGGTTTAGTATTTCAGTTTCCAGAAAAGCAGTTTTTTTGTAAGACAGTAGCAGAAGAAGTAGCTTTTTCAAAGAAAATTTTAGATAAAAAAGATAAAAGTATTAAAGCAAAAGTAGTTAAAGTTTTAAAAATGGTTGGGTTGGATGAATCTTATTTAAAAAGAAGCCCATTTAATTTAGATGGTGGAGAAAAAAGAAGAGTTGCTATAGCTTCTGTTCTTATCTCAAACCCTAAATTATTGATTTTAGATGAACCAACGATTGGACTTGATAATAAAAGCAAAAAGAGATTGGTTAGATTACTTAAAACACTAAAAGAAAAATACTTAAAAACAATTATTATTGTTACTCATGATGTTGATATGTTATATGACATTGTTGACAACGTTATTGTTTTAAATGATGGCCATGTTGTAAAAACCGGTAACAAAATTAATGTGTTTTCTGATGTTGAGTTATTAGATAAAAATAATACACCAGTCCCTAATATAATAAGAGTAGAAAAATTAATATATGACAAATTGAAAGTTGATTTAGGATATTGTAAAAACATAAATGATTTAGTTAAAAAAATTGCTAATTTAAAAGAAGGTGATAATTATGAATAATAATTATCATATCTTAATGTATATGAATGAGGATTCTAAAATTCACAGGATGAATTCAAAAATGAAGATACTATGTTTTTTGCTATCACTTTTAATATCAATTATATCAATAGATTATATATCTGTTTTGTTGTATTATGCATTTATATATTTTATTATGTTTAAGAGTAATATTAAACTTAATTATTATTTGTATAGCTTATTTATAATTTGGCCAGTTTATATTGTTATATTTTTGTTTTCATATTTTATTTCATCTAGTGTACTTTTAAGCTTGTTATTTGTTTTAAAGTTTATTTTAATAATTCTTTCATTTGTTATACTAACAGGAACTACATCACTTTCTGAAATAGCTTGGGGCTTTGAATGTTTATTTGAAAAATTAAAAAAGATAAAAATTCCAGTTTCTAAAATTGCTTTAAAAATAGCAATGCTAATAAAATTTGTTTCAACTTTATTTAATCAGGGTAAGCAAATAAGAAAATCAATGGCATATAGAGGGATTCCACTGAGTGAAAGTAAGATTAAAGTATTATTTAAAATGTTTTTTCCAGTTATAAATTTATCATATAAATTATCAAACAGAACTATTTCAACTATGAAATTAAGGTTTTATGGTAGTACCAAAAGAAGGACTAATTATCACGAAAATAAAAAAACTAAGTTTGATAAATTGTTAATTTTGATAAATTTAGTATTTATTTATGTTTCAGTCATTATTGGGTGGATATTATGAGGTTTTTAATTGATTTTTCATACTCTGGGAAGTGGTTTAAAGGCTATCAAAAACAAAAAAACTTGAGAACTGTTCAAGCTGAATTAGAAAAAGTACTAACTATGATTAATGATGGTAAATATGTTAAAGTAATATCTTCTGGTAGAACTGATGCAAAGGTAAATGCACTTCATCAAATTGCACATTTTGATTTAGATTTAAAAGTAACAGCATACAAATTAAAAGGCGCTTTAAATAGTTATTTGCCAGAAGATATATATATAAATAATGTAAAAATTATATCAAGTGATTTTCACGCTAGATATTTAGTTAAAAAGAAAACGTATCAGTATAAGATTAATGTCGGGCGTTATAATCCTTTAGAAAACGGTTTTATTTATCAATATGGAAAATCACTGGATCTAAAACAAATGAAAAAATGTATTAAACAATTTGTAGGCACTTATGATTTTACTACATTTGCATCTAGTGATGATAGAAACGAAAATAAAGTAAGAACAATTTATGCTGCAGACGTAAAAAAAGAAAATGATATTATTACCATTTCCTTTACCGGTTCAGGTTTTTTAAAATATCAGGTAAGAAACATGGTTGGTCTTTTAATTAAATGTGGAAAAGAAGGTAAAAATATTGACGTGATAGACTTAATAAATAAAAAAGATAGAACAAAAATTGGTATAACAGCTCCTGCTAATGGCCTTACATTAGTTGAGGTTTGTTATTAAAAAAAGTTTTCGTAATTTGAAAACTTTTTTATTTTACTTCATCAATTAGATCGATTAGTGTTTTAATACTAATTATTCCACTTATACCTACTAATATATAGACTATCTTTGATAATAAAGCATCAGGACCACCAAATAAAGTTGCAACTAAATCAAAATCAAATAATCCTATTAGTCCCCAATTAAGTGCACCTACAATAATTAATATTAAAGTTACTATTTTTAATGTTTTCATAAAATCCTCCTTTTATACTAATATGATAATCAAAAAATATATTTTTATACATGAATATTGTAAAAAAATATCCATATAATTAAATGAAAAAATAAAAGAGGTGAGATAATGAAAAGAATTTTAAAATTAATATTTGTTTTTGCAATTATATTAATTGCTGTAGGCTGTGGAAAGGATGATAAAAAAACAGTTTTAAATAAATTTGATAAAAAAGTAAATAATACTAATGGATATCAAGTAGAAGCTGAAATGGAATTAATAAATAATGATGATTCATATAAGTATGATGTTACTGTTTCTTATAAAAAGAATGATAATTATCGTGTTTCGCTTAGAAATAGAATAAATAATCACGAACAAATAATTTTAAAAAATAAAGATGGTGTTTATGTTTTATCACCAAATTTGAACAAAAGTTTTAAATTTCAAAGTAGATGGCCATATGATAATTCTCAAAGTTATTTAATTGGATCTGTTTTAAATGATTTGAAGAACGATCCTAATACTAGTATGAAAAAAATAAATAATAATTATGTATTTAAAAGCACAGTTAATTATAAGAATAATAGTAATTTAAAATATCAGAAGGTAATAGTTGATAAGAATTATAACATAAAAGAAGTTATAGTTTATGATAATGAAGATAAAAAACAAATTATTGTAAAATATAACATTGTTGATATGAAAGCCAAATTTAATGATAATTATTTTGATTTAGATGAAAATATGAATAGTAATATAAGTGATGAAGAAGAGGAAGATAAGGATACTATAAATGAATTAGAAAGTGCTATATATCCAATGTATTTGCCAGATGGAACGTATTTAGATACAGAAAAAACAGTAAAAAAGGATAATGGGTCAAGAATCATATTAACTTTCTCTGGCACATCACCATTTATGCTTATTGAAGAAAATGCTGTTCGCGAAAATGAAATGACTACAGTACCAACAAGTGGTGATATTGATTTATTTGCTTCTGGTATCATGATAATAGATGATACATCAGTAAGTTTTATAAATGATAATATTGAATACTATTTAGTTTCATCAGAAATATCATCTAATGAGCTGATAAATGTTGCAAAATCTATGTATGTAATGCCTGTTAGTAAATAAATTGTAAAAATAAGTTAATTTATGTTATAATCTATTTGGTGATATAAATGAAGGAAGAAGTAAAAGAAGGAATAGTTTTAACTGTATCTATTTTAATTATAATAGGGTTTGTTTATTTTATAACAGCAACAATTAAAACTGGTGAAATTGGTAAAAATAAAACAACAACAACAAAAAGTAACGAAGTAACAAATATGTATGATAATATGATTATGGCGAAAGATACCTTTAGTAAGGAAGGGGAATATATGGTTATATTCTTTTCTGAAAAAAATGCTAAAGATAGTATAAAGTCAATTATGAAATCCTATAGTGGTAGTACAAAGTTATATAAAGTTAATTTGGATGAGAAGGTAAATTCATATGTTTTATCTGGTGATGAAAATAGAAATGCAACAAATGCTGATGAATTAAAATTAAAAGATACAACACTAATTAAAATAAGTAATGGTATAATATCAGATTACATAACTGATAAGAAACAAATATTAGAGCAACTACAATAAAAGTTGCTTTTTTTTATATTTTTTTTGCTTTTGATAATCATAAGTGGTATACTTTATATTGTATATGATAGTATGTATTGAAAGGATGTCCGTTTATTATGGTTAAGAAAAACGAAGAGAATAAAACAAAAGCAAAGAAAAGTGTAAGAAAAAAAGATAAAACAGAATTAAATAACAGTACTAAAGATAAAAATAATAAGTGTAGTTTGTTTTTAAAAAAACATTTACTAAAAAAGATGAGTCTTAAAGGGTATGAAATACTTTCATTTTCTTTAATATTAGTTTTCGTAACAATTGCTTTTACATGTTTAGTAATGAATGAACTTAAAGAAGATAATGGGACAGGTAAAACTTATAAGTATAAAGATAAAAATTTAAAAGAATTTGAAGAAGTTTACGATTTAATTAATGATTCTTATTATAAAGAAGTAAATAAAAAAGAGCTAATTGATGGTGCAATTAATGGAATGTTAGAATCACTTGATGATCCACATACGAGTTATTTTACTAAAGAGGAGACACAAAGCTTTAATGAAGTAATGAATGGTTCATATGAAGGGATTGGAGCAGAAATATCAATAAATAATGATGGCAAAATAATTGTTCATTCAGTGTTTAAAAATTCACCTGCATATAAAGAAGGTTTACAATTTAATGATATAATACTTGAGGTAAACGGAAAATCAACAGAAGGAATTACTACAACAGAAACTGTTGCTTTAATAAAAGATCCAAAAAAACCAACTGCTAATATAATAATTGAAAGAAATGGTCAAAGATTAGAGTTCAATATAAAAAAGGAAAAAGTTGTAATAGAATCAGTTGAGTCAGATACTTATCAAAAAAATGGTAAGAATATAGGTTATGTACGAGTTAATAATTTTGCAAATAATACATATCAACAATTTAAAGAACACATTGAAGAACTTGAAAAAAATAATATTGATAGTTTAATAATAGATGTTAGAGGAAATTCGGGCGGATATTTACATAGTGTTACTAGTATGCTTGACTTATTTATTTCTAAAAACAATATAATATATCAAATAGAAGGCAGAAAAGATAAGCAAATATACAAAGCTGAATCTTATGATAAAAGACAATATCCAATTGCGGTTTTGATAAATAAGGCTAGTGCGTCAGCATCTGAAATACTTGCAATTTCATTGAATGAATCTTATGGTGCAATTATTGTAGGAACAGAATCTTATGGTAAAGGTACAGTTCAAGTTACAAAAGATTTATCTGGTGGTGCAATGATTAAGTATACAATTCAAAAATGGTTATCACCTAATGGTAACTGGATAAATGAAGTGGGTGTAAAGCCAACAATAGAAGTAGAATTATCAGAAGAATATTTACAAAATCCTATATTTGAAAATGATAATCAATTACAAAGAGCATTAGAAGAACTATCAAAAAAATAAAAGCAACCTTGGGTTGTTTTTTATTTGAAAAAGGTATAAGATTATCTTGTGGTGATATTTATGAAAAAAATTAAAATTGGTGATAATTTTGTAATACATTGTTATAAACATGATGGAACAATTCACAGAAGTTGGGATGAAGCAGTGTTATTAGATACTCATAAAGATTATTTAGTATTTGGTAATCAAAAAGCAAAAGTAAATAATAGTGATGGTAGAATTTGGTATACAAAAGAACCAGCAATAATTTATTATTATAAGAATAAGTGGTTTAACATAATATGTCAATTCAAAAAAAATGGTATTTATTATTATTGTAATATAGCAAGTCCTACAATAATTGAAGGAAGAGTAATGAAATATATTGACTATGATCTCGATCTTAGAGTATTTCCTGATGGAAGTTATAAAATATTGGATGAATCAGAATATGAGTATCATAAAAAAATAATGAATTATCCACAGGAGATTGACACAATTGTAAAAGAAGAGTTAAAAAATTTGATAAAATTGTGTGAAGAAAAAAAGGGACCATTTAATTATGACAATGTAAAAAAAGATTATGATAAATACATGAAAATAATTAGTAATAAAATTTAAAAAGATGAATAAAATATATTGTATCACGTAAAAAAACATGTAAAAAAGCCTTACAAATTAACAAAATGGTCAAAAAATCAAAAAAAATCAAAAAAATTGTTGACACTTATGTTTTATTGTGGTATATTTTTATTGCACTTGACGAAAAAGTGTAAAAAAACCTTTGTAAATCAAAGGAAAGAAATGATCTTTGAAAACTGAGCAAAACGTCAAGATTATTTGAGTAGCTAGGAAAAACGAACTAATAAATAAAAATATATTTATGAGAGTTTGATCCTGGCTCAGGATGAACGCTGGCGGCATGCCTAAGACAT
>CAZFXQ010000002.1:0-32013 GCA_964523265.1 uncultured Muribaculaceae bacterium
TTCCAGATTACATATCTGAAAAAGTAATGAAAGAATTAAAGAAAAACGAATATGGTGAGGGAGAATGCTATCCATGCATGGGATGTAGATCATTCCTAACACCAGATAGAAACATATCAAGAGGAAATGTAGCAAAAGCTAAAAATTATGTTGAAGGAAAAGGAAAATACTATGGAAGATTCAACCAAGGTGTTGTAACAATAAACTTAGTAGATGTTGCGCTTTCTTCAGCACAAGACATGGACAAATTCTGGAAGATATTTGATGAAAGATTAGAATTATGCCACAGAGCATTAAAAGCAAGACATGATAGATTAAGCAAAGCTACATCAGATGTAGCACCAATACTATGGCAATATGGAGCACTTGCAAGACTTGATAAAGGAGAATCAATACACGACTTATTACATGGTGGATATTCAACAATATCACTTGGATATGCAGGATTATATGAATGCGTTAAATATATGACAGGTCATTCTCATACCGATAATGGCAAAGGTAAAGAATTTGCATTAGAAGTTATGCAAAAAATGAATGATAAGTGTAAAGAATGGAAGGCTGCAGAAGATATTGATTATAGTGTTTATGGTACACCAATTGAATCTACAACTTATAAATTTGCTAAGTGCTTAAGAGAAAGATTTGGTAAAATTAAGGGAATTACTGATAAAGATTACATTACTAATTCATATCATGTTCCAGTGTTTGAAGAAATTGATGCGTTTACTAAATTAAAATTAGAAAGTGAATTTCAACAATTATCACCAGGTGGAGCAATAAGTTATATTGAAACTTCTAATTTATCTAATAATTTAGATGCTGTGCTTGAAGTTATCAACTTTATATATGATAATATTATGTATGCAGAGTTAAATACAAAATTGGATTATTGTCAAGAATGTGGATATAGTGGTGAAATATTAATTGATGATAATTTAGAATGGTATTGTCCAAATTGTGGTAATAGAGATCATGATAAATTAAATGTAGCAAGAAGAACTTGTGGATATATTGGTTCTAATTTTTGGAATAAAGGAAGAACACAAGAAATAAAGGAAAGAGTAATTCATATTGATAATAAGGATGCATAAATATGAGATATAACAAGATAAGAAAAATGGATATATCAAATGGTCCAGGAGTTAGAGTATCGATTTTTATGCAAGGTTGTTCATTTCATTGTGAAAATTGTTTTAATCCAGAAACGCATGATTTTAAAGGTGGATTAGAATTTAATGATGATGTAATAGATGAAGTTATTTCTTTAGCTGGTAATGATTATATTAAGGGCTTATCGATTTTAGGTGGTGAGCCTTTACATCCTAATAATATTAAAGGAACGACTATGCTTGCTAAAAAATTTAAAGAAAAATATCCTGATAAAACAATATGGGTATGGACAGGATTTTTGTATGATAGAGATTTAGAAGGTAAAGATATCTTTAATTACATTGATGTTTTAGTTGATGGTAGATATGAAGATAATTTACATAACCCAACACTTAAATATAGAGGATCTAGTAATCAAAGAGTAATTGATATAAAAAAGACTATTAAAAAAGGTGAAATTACACTATATGAGGATTAATAATAGGAGATAAAATGCAAGAAAAAGTAATTAATATAAAAAAATTAAATGATAATGCAAAAATACCAACATATGGTACTGATTATGCTGCAGGTTGTGATTTGTATGCATTGATAGATAAAGCTGAAACTTTTAAACCAGGAGAGACAAAACTAATTAAAACAGGAATAGCGCTTGAAATTCCGGCTGGTTATGCAGGTTTAATATACGCAAGAAGTGGGCTTGCTAGTAAAAAAGGACTTGCTCCCGCTAATAAAGTTGGTGTTGTTGATTCTGATTATCGTGGCGAAATTATGGTTGCTCTTCATAATCATTCAAACGAAGAAAGAGTGATTGAACCATTTGAAAGAATAGCACAATTTATAATAACACCATATATAAAAGCTAATTTTAATGAAGTTAAAAACTTAGATGATACAATCCGTGGTGAAAATGGATTTGGCTCAACAGGAAATAAATAAAGAATTACTAATTAATAGTAATTTTTTTTAAAAGAAAAGATAAATAAACATGGTAAAGTGTAGTGGTATTTTTAAAAAATAATTGACAATACGGTATGGTATAATGTTATAATATAAGGGTATGGTAGAGGGTGTGATATGGTAAAGAAAAGAGGTTTTACGTTAGCTGAACTATTAGCTATAATAGTTATTTTAGGAATATTAATAGGATTATCAGTTCCTGCTATATCGAATATGATTAAATCATCAAAAGAGAAAAAACTCTCGTCTGTTGTTAGTCAAATAAAAAAATCTGCCATGCTTAATTTAATACATGATCAAAAAGATTTAGCTTTTTACATGCTAGATAGTTTAATTGGTAGCGAAGGATTAAAATCACCATATGGTGGAAATTTAATTGGTTATGTAATTGTTGATTGCATGGAAAGTAGTGGTTGTAAGATAAAAGATTATATATATGAGAAAGATGGAGAAAACTATAAAAAAGTTAAAGATGATGGCTTTTTAAGTGAAGATGAAACTAACATTGTTGGGGTAGTTGGTATTGATGAAGTTCTTTCTTATGAGAATAGTATACATATGCAAAAGTATCACTACGTTGGACTTAGAATAGAGGGTAATGATAGTGATTTATATAACAAAGATTCAAATTATATTTTAAAAGAAGATGGCACCATAAAAAAAATATCCGAAGAAAAGCATCTTACAATCAATTCTGAATATAAATATAATTATGATGGTGATGAGTTAGACGTTTTGGTACTTGCAAATGATGGTGAAAAAGCAACTCTTTTAATTGAAGATGAAAATCAATATAAATATTTGGATATTGGTAATAGAATGTATAATATACAAGAAGATTATGATATTGAAAATATAAGAATTATTGATATAGATGATTTAAGAGCAAGAGGTGATGATGACGTATATAAAAATAATGTTTTAGATACCAAAATAAATAATATTAGCCCATTGTATGGACTTGTCAGAAGTAGTACTTATTATTGGGTAGCAAAAACAAACTGTTATGGTTATAGTGATTGTTTTTATGCTTTAAATTATGATAATGGAAATTTTTATTTAAGGAATAACTATGGTGAAAAAGCAAAATTAGGACTAGTATTTGAAACTAGTAATTATGAAAATATAATAGAAATAACTGATTAAAAGGAGGAAAAATGAAAAAAGTAGTAGTTATTATGTTATTTTTAATGACATTTGTTGTATTTAATACAAGCGTTGTTGCAAAAGAATATTTAAATGTTAAAGATCATTTAAATATTAATACGTTAGCAAAAAAGAAGGCTAATGATACAAATTCTGGAACAGAAGAACCAGGAGTATATGAATATATAGTACAATTTATTGACGGTATTGGTCAATTATTAAGGGTTGCAGTTGAATCACTTGCTGGTTGTGATACAACAACAACGACAACAAAAGGTTCTGGTTCAACAAATGGTTCAACAACGACAACAAAAGCAAGTGGATGTCCATATGGATTAAGTGAGTATTCAACAGGGGGTAGTACATATTGCGTTGTTAATAACTATATGGCACCAATTAATGAAGGAATGGAAAAACAAAAAGATCATAAAAGTGAAGGGGATGAATGTTGTAATTGTTATGTTGCAGCATATTATAAAAGAGTAATAGGTTTAAATGTATCAAAACAATATTGGGGATTAAAGAAACCTTGTAACTGTGATAAAAGTGGTTTAGGTGGTCATGGTACAGATTTAAACGGAGCATTCGATTCAGTAGCAAACAATAATGTACCTGCAATTTTCCATGTGGAATCAAAAGTAAAACATTATGTGTTAGTAATCGGAATAAAGAAATCTTCATATGGTAATAATAATAGTCGTAGTTTAGATGATTTCTTAGTAATGGACGTTTATGATCAAAGTATTTATAACGCTAGCTCTAGAATACCATATTATGGTGGATTTTATTATTGGACTTTATTAGATGTTCAATATAAATAAAGAAAACACTTCATATGAAGTGTTTTTCTTTATTTATTATGCATTACTTTTTCTATACTTTTTAGCTTCTCTTGTGCTCATTTTTTCTTTTTTTCCATTTATAGTAACATTTTGCACATTAATTCTTTGAATTTTTTGAGTTGCATTTAAAGCATGAGAACGATTATTTCCAAATAAAGGTTTTCTTTTCATTTTAGTATTTTTAGCCATATAAATCCTCCTTTAAACACGTGTTTGCTTAATAACTTTAACATATTATTAGTAAATAGTCAAATTATTATTAAAAAAATAAAGATTTGTAGTAAAATAATATTAGAAAGGAAGGATATTTATGAATTATACACCACTTTGGATAAAAACTGATTATTCTTTACTTTCTAGTTTGATTAAAATAGATGATTTGGTTATTAGATTAAAAGAACTTAATATAACAAGCGTTGCAATATGTGATGATAATTTGTTTGGTGCTATGGAATTTTATAATAAATGTAAAAGAAATAACATAAAACCAATTATTGGATTAGAGATTAACTTAAATTTTAAAATATTACTTTATGCAAAAAATTATTTTGGTTATCAAAATTTGTGTGTTATTGATACACTTAAGAATAAAAATGAATTAGATATTAATAAACTAAAAGATTATTTAAGTAATATTGTTATAATTGTTCCTTTTGAATATAAAGATAAAGTTGAAATACTAAAAGATTATGATATTTATATTGGGTATGATGAAAATGATAATATAAAAGGAATTGATAAAAAAGTTTATGTTAAAAAGACACTTGTATTTAGCAAGGAAGATGAAAAATATTTAAAATATTTATATAAAATTAAGGAAGAAGAGTATAATGATTTAAAATCTGTATATTTAAATGATAAATTAAATCATGAGGATAGCAAAACAACTAATATAATAAGTGAATTATGTAATGTTGAAATACTTAAAAATAATAAATTATTACCAAAATATAGTAGTGATGCAGCCTTTAATGCAAATGAATATTTAAAAGATTTATGTATTTTTGGTTTAAAGAAAAGATTAAATGGTAATGTTAATAATTTGTATGCTAAAAGATTAAAAAGTGAACTTGAAGTAATAACAGAAATGGGATTTTGTAATTATTTTTTGATTGTATGGGATTATGTTAAATTTGCTAAAAAAAATAATATATTAGTAGGTCCAGGAAGAGGATCTGCAGCCTCTAGTTTAGTTTCATACTCACTTGGTATTACTGATATTGATCCATTAAAATATAATTTGTTATTTGAAAGATTTTTGAATCCTTCAAGAGTTACAATGCCTGATATTGATATTGATTTTGATGCTTTAAAAAGAGATAAAGTAATAAATTATGTTATAGATAAATATGGTAAAGAAAAAGTTTGTGGAATTGTTACTTTTTCTAATTTACTTGCTAAACAAGTAATAAGGGATATATCAAAAATATTTAATATTAGTAACTATAAGGTTGATAATTTAATTAAGTGTTTTGATGATAATAAGACATTGAAAGAACAATTGAATATAGGTGAAGTTGTAAATGTATTATCTAAAGATGAAGAATTAAAAAAAGTATATGACATAGCAATGCATTTGGAGGGTGTTAAAAGGCACTTATCACAGCATGCAGCTGGTATTATTATAGCAAGTGAAAAGTTATGTAATTATGTTCCATTAACAATTAATCCTGATGGAACATATTTATGCGGATATACAAAAGATTACATAGAAGATATTGGACTTCTTAAAATGGATTTTTTAGGGCTTAAAAACCTAAGTATGGTGGATAAAATACTATATAGAATAAAAAATAATATATTTAATAATATCCCTTTGGATGATAAAAAAACTTTTGATTTATTCGTTAATGGTAATGTTGATGGTATATTTCAATTTGAAACACCAGGTATGAAAAAATTTATTGAAAAATTAAAACCTAGAAGTATTAATGATTTGATTATTGCTGTAGCACTTTTTAGACCAGGACCAATGGATAATATTGATCATTTTATTAAAAGAAGGGACAAAAAAGAGCAAATACATTACATTAATAATGATTTAAAAGAGATACTTGAAGAAACTAATGGCATAATTATATATCAAGAACAAATTATGTTAATTGCAAACAAGATTGCTAAATTTTCATTAAAAGAAGCAGATGATTTAAGATATGCTATGAGTAAAAAGAAAGAAAATTTAATAATAGCCTACAAAGAAAAGTTTATTAATGGTTGTATAAGTAATGGATACTCAATTAAAGATTCTAAAGATATATACGATATGATTCTAAAGTTTGCATCATATGGTTTTAATAAAGCTCACTCTGTGAGCTATGGTATACTAGGGTATAAAATTGCGTATTTGAAAGCTAACTATACTGGTTATTTTATCTGCGAAATATTAAATAATTATGTAGGAGTACAAAGTAAAACAAGAAGTTTAATTATTGAAGCAAAAAGATTAGGTCTTAAAATAGCAAAACCAAGTATTAATAATGTAACTTTAAATTATGAGCTTAATAATGATGAAATACTATTTCCACTTTCAATGATTAAAAATATAGGAACATTAACTGCAAGAGAAATACTAGAAGAAAGAATGAAAGGTGATTTTGAGACATACATTGATTTCGTTAAAAGGTGTTATAAAAAAGGTCATGATGTTTTACGTAGCATAATTTTATCTGGATTACTTGATTGCTTTAATTATAATAAGAAAACAATGATAGAAAATATGGAAGATGTTATAAATTATGCAGAGTTAATAAATGATTTGGATGATGAATTCGTCTTAAAACCTGAAATAAAGTTATTTGAAGAGTATTCAAATGCAGAGTTAATGAATAATGAAATTGAGCTGTTTGGTTTTTACATAAGTAATCATCCTACTAGTAAATACATATATGATGATAGTATAACTACTAAAACAATTAATAATTATTTTGATAAAAAAATTGAAATGGTATTATATTTTGAAAAAAGAAAAGATATAAATACTAAAAAAAATGATAGAATGATGTTTATTGAAGCTAGTGATGTTTATGGTAATATTGAACTGGTTTGTTTTCCAAATGAGTATAAAAAAGTGTTTAATATAGTAGTGCCTGGATTGTATAAAGTATATGGTAAAGTTGAAAAAAGATTTTCTAGTATGCAGATAATTATTAATGATATTAAAAAAATATAAGTAATTATGTTTACTTTTATGACTTTATTTGATAGTATTAGATAGTATGGTAAGGAGTTTGTTATGAAAAAAGTAGTATTAATAATAATTATTATTATAGTTGTTTTGTCAATTGGATTTGGATTTTATCTTTTTACAAAGAACATAAAAGAAGATAAAAAGTTAACAAATGAAATGATGAAAAAACTAATAAAAGAGTATGAAAAGTTTGATATAAGTATTAATGAGTTCGCATCTAAAAGGGAAGAATTCTATTTAATGCAAGAAGATGCGTATTTACAGACTATTTCTCAAAATATCGAAACATGGAATAATTTTGTAAATGAATATTCAAAGTTAATAGTTAATATTAAAGATAATAGTAAATTGTTAGATAAATATTGTTTTAATAAGTTTGCATCTGTTGAAGTAAATAGTAAATGTACAAAATATATTGCTAATTATGAGGCTGCTATGAATTATTATATAACTGATGTTAAAAGTTATAATAAAAACATTGTAGCAAAATATAATGGTTGGATAAGTGATAATAACTTTGATTATCAAAAGTTACAGGAGGGTAAATTGTCAGCCTACAAAGATTATATAGACTATGATAAAGATAATGAATATTTTGGAAAGGAAGAAGAAAATGAATAACGAAGTAGAGAAAAAACCAAAGAAAAAAAAGCTAAAAAAAATAATTGTAATATTAGTTATTCTTTTTGTTATTGGTTTGTCTTCCTTTGTATTTTTATTATATGGTCCTTATAATAAGTTTAGGAATTTTTTGATAACAACAGCAATGGGAACTATGAATCATCAATATTTAGCAACAATATTTTATAATGACAAAACTATTGAAAAAGTATTAAACCAAAACTATGTTAAGGAATCAGGTGATTCAACTGATACGTCACAAGTTGTTTTTACAGACCATGAAACTTCAAATAACATTTTTTTAAATAAATATGAAAAAGAAGTTTTAACTAAAGATAAAGGAAATGATTTATATAAAGTCATTAATATAAATGATCCGGGATTAAGAGGATATTTAGTAGTTATATACGATGCATCAAAAGTAAAAATAGCAACATCAGCAAAATTAAATGTAACGGGTCAAATGCTTGAAACCATTGCAAAAAATAACAACGCTAAAGTAGCTATGAACGCCAGCGGGTTTATTGATGAAGATTGGAATAGTAATGGTGGTAGACCACATGGTCCAGTAATTAAAGATGGTAAGTTAGTAAGTAATAATGTTAGTTTAACGAATAGTGGCGGTATTATAGGATTTAATAATGAAAACAAGCTTGTGTTAGCAAAAATATCGGCTCAACAAGCTTTAAATCAGGGAATAAGGGATGCAATTGAGTTCGGACCATTTTTAATTGTAAATGGTAAATCATCATTCATGAAAGGAAATGGTGGTTGGGGTGTAGCACCAAGATCGGCTTTAGCACAAAGGCAAGATGGTATTGTATTATTTTTAGTAATGGATGGAAGAGATTATGTTAATGGGATACCAGGAGCTGATTTAACTGATGTAACAGAAATATTACTTAGATATGGCGCATATAATGCAGCAAATATGGATGGTGGAACATCAAGTGGATTAGTTGTTGAGGGGAGTTTAATAAGTAAACCAGTAAATGCAAGTGGTCAAAAACAAACAAGAGCAATACCAGTTGCGTGGATAGTTACTGAATAAAGTGATAGTTAATTATCACTTTTTTTGTTATAATAATACTGTTTAGGAGGATTTATGTTACAAGTAAATAACTTATCTTTAAGATTTGGTAAAAGAATATTATTTAGTGATGTTAATTTAAAATTTACAAAGGGTAATTGTTATGGTGTTATAGGAGCAAATGGATCTGGTAAAACAACTTTTTTAAAAATATTAACTGGTAATTTAGAATCAACAACAGGGGAAGTAATTATAACTGATGGAGATAGATTATCTTATTTAAAACAAGATCATAATTTTTATAATGACAAAAATGTAATTGAAACAGTTATTATGGGAAACAAAAAATTATATGATATTATGAAAGAAAAAGAAGCTATATATTTAAAACCGGATTTTAATGACGAAGATGGCCTTAAAGTTGGACAATTAGAAGCAGATTTTGCTTTAATGAATGGATGGCAAGCAGAAAGTGATGCAGAAATATTACTCTCTGGTTTAGGACTTGATAGAGTGTTTTTTGAAGATAAAATGGAAAATTTATCAGGAGAAGATAAAGTGAAAGTTTTGCTTGCTCAAGCTTTGTTTGGAAATCCTGATATATTAATATTAGATGAACCTACTAATTATTTAGATGTAAGTGCCAAAATATGGCTTGAAAATTTTTTGCTTGATTTTGAAAATACAGTAATTGTTGTATCGCATGATAGGCACTTTTTGAATAAAGTATGTACTCATATGCTTGATATAGATTATGGGAAAATAAAAATGTTTGTTGGTAATTATGATTTTTGGATAGAATCAAGCGAATTAATACAAAAACAAATGCGTGATTCTAATAAGAAAAAAGAAGCTAAAATAAAAGAATTAGAAGATTTTATTAGAAGATTTAGTGCCAATGCTTCTAAATCTAAACAAGCAACATCAAGAAAAAAATTACTTGAAAAAATAGTTCTAGATGAGATAGTTGCTTCATCTAGAAAGTATCCATATATTAATTTTGATATTGATAGACCAATAGGTAAAGAAGTGTTAGAATTAAAAGGAGTATCAAAAAAAGTAGGTAATAAGGTAATATTTAAAAACTTGAATTTAGTTATTAATAACACTGATAAAGTAGCTTTTGTTGGTAAAAATGAAGAAGCCAAGACATTATTTTTTGATATGATAACTGGAAAAACACTACCAGATGAAGGAACTATTAAGTGGGGAACTACTATAACTTATTCATATTTTGAAAAAGATAGTGATAAATATTTTGAAGACAATATTAATTTAGTAGATTTCTTAAGACCATATTCTAAAGAACAAGAAGATTCATTTTTAAGGGGGTTTTTAGGTAGAATGCTTTTCTCTGGTGAGGAATCTTTAAAAAGTGTAAACGTTTTATCAGGTGGGGAAAAAGCAAGATTGTTATTTTCAAAAATGATGCTTAAAAAAGCAAATGTAATAATATTAGATGAACCAACTAATCATTTAGATATTGAATCAATAACTTCTTTAAATAAAGGAATGAAAAATTTTAATGGTGTATGCTTATTTTCTTCTTATGACTATGAACTTATAAATACTACTGCAAATAGAATAATAGAATTTAAGGAAGACGGTAAATATATAGATAAATTATGTACATATGATGAGTATTTAAATAATATGTCTTTCTAAATTTATTTTAGGGAACGACTAATTAATAATTTTTAAGTATTGATTTTTTTTATGAAATAGATATAATATAAGCAATTAATTTAATTAAGGGCGTGGTTAGATTGAAGAGATTATTAAGATTTTTACCATTAGGATTAGGTATAAGTGCAGCAATAATATATATTATTAATGCTGTTCAATTTAGAGCTATTAACAATTCTGTTTCAATGCTTCAATTATTAATAAGATTAAGAACTTTTTTATATATTTCTATATTTGGTTTTTCTTTATATTTTATAATTAGATTTTTAGAAAGTATTAAATATAAAAATACTGTTGTAGTAGAAAGTAGTAAGGATATAGCCCAAGAACCTACTAAAGAAGTTGTTAAAGCGGTTCCAAAAACAATTGTTAAAACGGAAGTAAAAGAAGTAATAATAACAGGTAACAAATATTGCGATAATTGTGGTGAGAGAATATTTGATACAGATAATTATTGTAAAAGATGTGGTACATATCAAAAAGATAAAAAATCAGGTAAAAGTTCTTTATTTAATAAGATTGTATATGTTTTGAAAATAGTTATACTAATTCTTATTTTATACTTTTTGTTAAATATGTTATTTAATTTCAAAGAAAAACAAGATCCAAGTTTCAAATCACCGTTTAAAATTGAAATGACAAAATAAAAAAAGAAAATTATTTAATTTTCTTTTTTTGATATTTCTATTACTTTATCAATATCATCATCATCAGCTATTATGTTTTTGTGAATTTCACCACATTTATTACACTTATAGATAATTTTATAAGTGTTTTTAAATTTTTCTATTTCGAATGGTATTAAAAGACCATGACAATCATTTTTTCTATCACCAGGATTAATATCAACATGCATAGAATATAAACAGTAATTACAATGATCTCTAGCAGTATATCCGAGTTTTTTAACATTTTCCCCACAATTAACACAAGTGAAAGCTTCATCTATCATATTAAATTTTTTCATATTAAATCACACCTTTTATGTTTAAATTATAACATATTTATAAAAAATATGTTATAATTATTAATAGTTATTATATCTGGTGGTGATAATATGAAATATAAAGTTATGATAGATAGTTTTGAAGGACCGCTAGATTTACTTTTACATTTAATTAAAGAAAGTAATATTGACATTTATGATATAAAAATAGAAGAGATAACTAACCAGTATTTAGATTATATTAAAACTATGGAAGAACTTAATCTATCAATTGCAAGTGAATATTTAGTTATGGCTTCAGAACTTATTGAGATGAAATCAAAAATGCTTCTTCCAATTAAGAAAGTTGAAAATGATGATGAGTACGAAGAGGATCCTAAAGAAGAATTGATTCAAAGATTACTCGAGTATAAAAAATACAAAGAAATAACTAGTGAATTTAAACTATATGAAGAAAGAAGAAAAGATTTTTATACTAAGGAAGCTAATAATTTAAGTCCATATGCAACAGAAAAAGAAAATGATGAAAATATTAATATAGATGATTTAATTAATGCTTTTAATGAAATATTAAAAAGAAAAGAAAAAGATAAAAAGATAACTACAAAGATAGCACGAAAAGAGCTATCTTTAGAAAAAAAATTAATAAGTATTAGGAGTATATTAAATAGTAGAAAAAAAGTTTATTTTGAAGAATTGTTTCAAAATTCTTCAAGAGAAGAAATAATAATTAGCTTTTTATCAATACTTGAAATGATTAAGAAAAATGAGATAATTGTTAATCAAGATAGTAATTTTAAAAGAATAACAGTATCCTTAAAAGAAGGTGAGTAAAAATGAAGGCAGTACTTGAGGGGTTACTTTTTGTAACGGGTGAAGATGGTCTTGATAAAAATGAGATAGGTAGATTATTAGGAATAAATTTAGATGAAGTAGATAATTTATTAAATGAATTAAAAAATGATTTAGAAAGTGAAGGAAGAGGATTAAAATTAGTTTTTTTAGGTAATAAGTATAAACTATCAACAAAAGAAGAACACAAAAAGTATTATGAATTATTGGTAGATAAAGAAATTTCAACAACGCTTACTCAGTCAGCTTTAGAAACTCTGGTTATAATAGCTTATAAACAACCAATATCGGTTGGTATGATAGATGAAATAAGAGGTGTTTCATCACGTGATATGGTAAGAAAACTATTATTTAGAGGGCTTATTGATCTAGCAGGAAGAAGCAATATGCCTGGTAAACCCATGCTTTATAAAACAACAAATAAATTTTTAGATTATTTTAATTTAAAATCAATAGAAGAATTACCAACATTAAGTATTCCAGATGAAGTAGAAGATGATGAAAATGATTTGTTTTTATCTAAATATAGTGAAAAATAAAGAAAAGGAATTATTTTTTAATTCCTTTTGTTTCTTTTTCTTTTTTTAATTCTTTTATTAATTTATTAACTAATTTTTTAAATTCATCAAATTCAATATCAACACCATCATTATAAATGGATGCATAGTATGAATTGGTTAAATAAATATCATTATCTATTACATAATTAAATAGTTTATTTAAATATGTGTTTTTTTCTCTTGATAGATAAAAATATATTGATTTAATAATTGCACGAAAAACACCATACCATTCTGTTTCTTTATCACAATTTTTAGCATCTTTACTAGTCATATAATAAACACTTATTTCATCATCGTTATCATATTCTTTTTTTAGTATTTCATATGCATTTTTGTATTCATTTCTTAAAGAATAATATCCGCCTGGTATTTTTTGACCAATATTTTCGTAATAGTTTATAAATTCGCATATTGAATCATAATTATTTTTCATATTTTCGTAAATTTCTTTTTTTGGTTTAGTCATTTTTTCACCTTTGTTATATTTTACCATATTTAAATAAAAAAATAAAACTCAAACAAAAGAGTTTGAGCTTATATTTATTTGGTACCGGTAGTCGGCCTCGAACCGACACGATATTGCTATCACTGGATTTTGAGTCCAGCGCGTCTACCAATTCCGCCATACCGGCATATGTAAATTATAACATAAAATTATTTAAATTGATAGTTTTTTTTGTTAAAAGTGATATAATTAATTAAGAGGTGAAGCTATGAAATATTATTGTATAGGTATTAAAGGAACTGGTATGGCAACTCTTGCTCAAATATTACATGATTTGGGAAATGATGTTTCTGGTTATGATGATTATAAAGATTATAAATTTACTGAAGATGGATTAAACGAAAGAAATATTAAGATTTACTATGATGGTAATCACTTAATAGATAAGGATACAATAGTTACATATTCAAAGGCTTTTAATGCGATGCATCCTGAAATAATAAGAATTAAAAATCTGGGATTAAGAATAATTGATTATGATATTTTACTAGGTAATATATCAAAAGAATTTAAAACAATAGGAGTAAGCGGAACACATGGTAAAACGACTACATCAACAATGATTTCACACATTTTAAAAAATACTAAAGGATGTAATTATTTTATTGGTGATGGTACGGGATTTGCCAGTTTAAATAACAATTTATTCGTTTTGGAATCATGTGAGTACAAAAAAAACTTTTTATCATACAATCCATATTATGCTATAGTTACTAATATAGAACTTGAACATACAGAGTGCTATAAAGATATAAATGAAATAATAAAAACATTTGAAGAGTTTTCAAATAAAGCTAATTTAGTTATTGCATGTGGTGATGATTTGAATGTTAGAAAAATGAAACTTGATAATAGAGTTATTTATTATGGATTTAATGATGATAATGACGTTGTAGCTAAAAACATAGTTTTATCAAAAAAAGGAAGTACTTTTGATGTTTATATAGACAAAGGTTTTTATGGCCATTTTAATTTACCAATATATGGAAAACATATGATTTTAAACGCTTTAGCCTCAATTGCTGTTTGTAAGGAAGAAATGGTAAGAAAAGAAAGTATTCAAGACTTACTAGGTAGCTTTAAGAATGCAAAAAGAAGATTTAAAGAAAGTATTTGTGGAGATATTGTAATAATTGATGATTACGCACATCACCCAACAGAAATCAGAGTAACACTTGAATCTGCAAGACAAAAGTATCCTAATAAAGAGTTGGTAGCTGTGTTTTTGCCTAATACATATTCCAGAACAAAGGCATTATTAGAAGATTTTATAGAAGTTTTAAAATTGGCTGATAAAACATATGTAATGGATATTCATTGTGACAGAGAAAAAAGTGAGGATTTTGGTAATGTTTCAAGTGATATGATAATAGAAAAAATTGATGGTGCAGAAAAAATATCAATAGAGACTGTAGACAAATTACTATCTTATAAAGATGCAGTAATATGTTTTATGAGTTGTGCAAACATATATGAAATAATAGATGTATATAAGAAAAAAATCGAGAATAATAATTAATAAAATCATCATTATAATAATGGTGATTTTATTATGAAAATATTAATAACAGGTGCAACAAGTGGAATAGGTTATTTATCAGCTTTAACACTTGCAGAATATGGTAATTTTGTATATCTTACTTGCCATACTATAGAGGAAGCAAAATATGTAAAAAGAAAACTAAAAGATAACAAAAATATTGAAGTTTTAAAACTGGATATTACAGATTCTAGTGATGTAAATAAAATATTAAAATTGGATATTGATTGTCTTATTAGTAATGCTGCTATCTCTTACGGAGGCTCTTTAATTGAATTTGATATAAATAATATGAGAAAAAATTTTGAAGTTAATGTTTTTTCGAATTTTGATTTAATAAAAAAGTTTATAACTAAAATGATTGATAATAAAAAATGTGGAAGGGTAATTATTATTTCATCAATAGCAGGTGTAATTCCAATACCATTTGCATCTATTTATTCTGCAACAAAAGCTAGTATTTCAACTATTACAGCATCACTTCAAAAAGAACTTAAATTAATAAATTCAAAAGTTAAAGTGGTATTAGTTGAACCTGGTTTATATCATACGGGATTTAATAATTTATTTTTAGATAATAAGTATGATGATGGCAAATACTTTTCAAGTATTAAGAATAAATTATATGATTTTGAACATTTATTTTTAAGAGTTTTTGAAAAAAAAGATTTAGATAGTATTGTCATTAAAATAGTAAGAGCAGTATTAGATAAGAATCCAAAATGTGTTTATCGTGCCCCAATAAGTCAAGTTGTAATATCAAGAATATATAGAATATTTCGAAAATAAAAATGCAATTATTGCATTTCTTTTTCTATCCAAGACATAATAAAATTAACAATATAATCAACTTCTTCATTTGCTAATTCTTTGTTTTTTGGAATTTTATGAATTCTATAAAGGCAATTACGACAACAAAAACCACAAGCATGTTGTGCAATAAAGACAGGATGTGTTTGCCTCATTGGTGTTTGCTTACCATCATTTTTTGGCTTTTTGGGTTTTAATCTTTCATTTATAAAATTATAAGCATGACTTTTTATTACATTTAATCCTTTATTATTAACATATTCTTTCATCTTTGTATTTAAGTGAAATGATCCTCTGAATTTAGTTCTAGATAAACTATCAATCATTTTATTAATATTATTATTCATTTATGTCACCACATATTAATTTTACCACATAATTAGTATTACGTTAGATATAATAGAAGTTAGGTTATGAACATTTATCAAATTTTTTTGTAAAAAAAGAGGTTCAACAGTGATAAAAAAAGGAACTTTAAATAGTTCCTTTAATATACATTGGTAGCGACAGTGAGGATCGAACTCACGACCTTCCGGGTATGAACCGGATGCTCTAGCCAGCTGAGCTACATCGCCATAAAGCAATAATATAATATCAAGAAAATAAATATTAATCAATACTTTTTTTAAAAAAAAGTATTTTTTGTAAATATCCATGATATAATTATTTTGGAGGTAAAGCATATGAATATATTAGTAACAGGGGGGCTTGGGTACATTGGTAGCCATACATGTGTTGAATTAATAGAAAATGGTTATAATGTTATTGTAATAGATAATCTATTCAATTCAAAAAAAGAAGTAAAAGATAAAATAGAAAAAATAACAGGAAAATCTATTAAGTTTTATTTAGGTGATGTATGTGATAAGGATCTATTAAACAAAATATTTAGTGAAAATAAAATAGATGCAATAATACATTTTGCAGGTTATAAGGCAGTTGGAGAATCTGTTGCAAAACCACTTATGTATTATCGTAATAATTTAGATTCTACTTTATCCTTGCTTGAGGTTGCTAAAGAATTTAATGTAAAAAGGATAGTATTTTCATCATCTGCAACTGTTTATGGAAAACCAAAAGAACTTCCTATAAAGGAGGATTTTCCTCTTTCAACAACAAACCCTTACGGAACAACAAAGTTAGTTATAGAAGGTATCTTAAAAGACTTATATAAATCTGATAATGATTGGAGTATAGCAATTCTTAGATATTTTAATCCAATTGGAGCTCATAAGTCATGCTTAATTGGAGAAGATCCCAATGGTATACCAAATAATTTGATGCCTTATATCATAAAAGTTGCAACAGGGGAATTAAAGAGTTTAGGAGTTTTTGGTAATGATTATGATACTCATGATGGAACAGGAGTAAGGGATTATATCCACGTTGTTGATTTGGCTAAAGGTCATGTTAAAGCAATTGAAAAAATATTAAAAGAAACTGGTTGTGATGCATATAATTTGGGGACGGGTAAAGGTTATAGTGTTTTAGATGTATTAAATACATTTATGAGGGTTAATAATATAAATGTAAATTACGAAATAAAGCCAAGAAGAAGTGGTGATATTGATGCATGTTATGCGGACCCTAATTATGCATATAAAAAACTAGGATGGAAAGCAGAAAAAGAAATTGATGAGATGTGTAAAGATGCGTATAATTTTGTAAAAAATAAAAAGGAATGATATATTGATGAGAAAAATTAATAATGTAATTATTTATGTTGTAACATTTTTATCATTATTAATTGCAGTAAAAGATTTTAATATTGGAAAATATGATAGACTATTAGGAGATTTAACTATTTTCTTTGTTTTTATGCTACCTAGAATTGTTAATAAGTTGTTTAAATTTAATTTAGAAAATAAAGTTGAATTTATTTATATTATATTTATTTTTATATCACAATTTTTAGGTAGTGTGTTAAATTTGTTTAACATTATATGGTGGTATGATTTGTTTACTCATTTTATATCCGGTATTTTAACATCTATTTTAGCACTTCTTTTATTACAGTATTTTAATGTTTATGATAAAAATAAAAAATTTAATTTGTTCTTTTTGTTAATATTTACAATTTTTATAGCGGCATTATGGGAGTTTATGGAATTTTTTGCAGATACTTTTCTAAATATGAATGTTCAACATTCTGTTGATACTGGTGTTATTGATACTATGGAAGACATGCTGATAGCAACTCTTGGGGGATTAATAGTTTTTATTAAATATTTATTTGAAAAGAACAAAAATAGTATGTTAAGTAAATTTGTCAAAACGAGAAATTAGATTTGTAAAACATTGTATTTTATGTTAATATAATATTTAGGATAAGGAGGATAAAAAATGAATAATGATGTAATAGCTGATATACAAAAAAAGTATCCTTTTTTAACTCCTTTAGAAGCTAAAACACTATATTTAATAGCAAAAAATGATATAAGTTATGAATATATAAGTTCACTTAAAACGTCACTTATAAGTACATATATAGTAAAATATACAAAAAGTATTAGAAAAAGTAATACTTCTAGTTCCTTAAAACCTAATGTTGAGGTAAAGAATAATCATTTGGATGTTTTCTTTTTATTAAAAAAGAAAAAGCTTCCTTTAAAAAGAATTTGTAAAGTATTAGAAAAGAATAATGATATTGATGTTAGTTATCATCCATTTAACAGATTAGTTGTCAAAATGACAAAAAGAAATGTTTTTTTTAACAAAGGGTTTAGTTATTGTATGATGTTTGCTAGTTTATCTGTTATGACTTATTGTTTGCTTAATATTAATTCTTGGCATAAAGAAAACGTTAAAATAGAAAAAATAAGTGCAGATGTAATTGATAAAGTAGATATTGTTGAAGAAGAAAAACCTAAAGAAGAAGAAATTATATCAGATGATTATTTTAAGTATTTAAATGTTTCTTTATTAGATGTTGATTTAAATGAGTTATTGAATCAAAATGGTGATACAAAGGGTTGGCTTAAAGTAAATGGTACTAATGTTAATTATCCATTTGTACAATCAGGGGATAACGAGTACTATTTGTATCATTCATTTGATGGAGCATATAATACTAAAGGTTGGGTATTTTTAGATTATAGAAATGATATAAATAATTTAAATAAAAACACTGTTATATATGCACATGGGTTAGTCAATAATGCAATGTTTGGTTCATTAAGGCGAACATTAAAAAATGATTGGGCAGATAATAAAGAAAACAGAATTATTAAAATGTCAACATTAAAACAAAATTTGTTATGGGAAGTTTTTTCAACATATAAGATATATCCAGAAAGCTATTATATAACAACAGATTTTTCAAGTGATTCAGAATATGAACAATTTTTAAATACATTAAAATCAAGAAGTTTTTATGATTATGGTGTTGATTTATCAACTAGTGATAAAATTCTTACATTATCATCTTGTTATGACAATTCAGAACGTATGGTTGTTCACGCAAAATTAATTGCTGTTAGTAATAAAAATAATTAGTCTTTAAACTAATTATTTTTTTATTCCATAAAGATTTGTTAGTGGATCAATAAAAAAGTTAATATGTGGTGGGTTAAATGTAAGATATGCAAATATACAATAAATAATAATTGTAAATATAATTGTTTTATTTTCTAATTTTAAATCTTTTTTTAAAATTATTCTGTATGCTATTACTTCGGATAATATGATTGATATTATCATCATAATTATAGTAATAATAAAGTTTTTTCCAAATAAGTAATAGTATGGTAAAAACATTATAAGAAATATAAAAATAGAAGATATTGCAGCTAAAAAGTTAGATATACAAACATTGTTAATATTTAGTTTTTTATGCTTTATATATATTTTTTGTATTATTCCTGATAATAAAATAGCAGTAAATAGTATTTTCATATGTTCAAATATACTTTCGTTAACAGGTGCAATAATGCTAGTTATAATATTAGGTATTTTTTCATATAAAAAGTGAAGTGGAAAGGTAAGTGATATGGCTATTAAAGTACCTATTATTTTTATTTTTTTTATCATAAATTATCCTCCAATAAAATACTATGATAAACTAAGATAATTATTCATTTGACATTATATAATATAAATTATAAAATTATATTACTGGAGGATAAAATGATAGAAAATGATTATGTAATTATTGAAGTTATTCCAACAACAAGAAGTATAAAAACAGGTGATATAGCACAGCTTTCAGCACTAAAAATAAGTAATAACGAAATTGTTGATAGATTTGATTATCGTTTAGATAAATCAAAAATAGATAATGAATATATACTTAATATGATTGATTATGATAATAATAAATTTAAATATTTAAAAACAACTAATGGAATTTTAAGAAAGCTTAAAAAATTTATTGGTAATAGTCAATTATTAATAATTGATAACGAATATACAAAAAGTTATTTAAGTAATATAAACAATAATAAAGTATCATTCTTTGATATTTTTGACATTAAAACTGATGATGATTCATTTGATGTGCTAATGAAAAAGTATAATATAAAACCAAGTAATTATTTAGTTGATATTATGTATGAGGCATTAATAATAGGTAATAAAAAATGAAAATAGAAAAATTAGTAACAGGCATATTAAATGAAAATTGTTATATTTTATCAATTAATAATGATGTTATCATTGTGGATCCAGGAGATGATTATTTAAAAATAAAAGAAAAAATAAATAATAAAAATATTTTAGCAGTTTTAATAACTCATTATCATTTTGATCACATAGGGGCTCTTAATGATTTGAAAGAAGAATTTGATACTAAAATAATAGATTATAGGAAAAGTGGTAAAATCAAAATAGGTAATTTTTCGTTTGAAATAATAAAAACTAAAGGACATAGTGTAGATAGTGTAACATACTTTTTTTATAATGATAAAATTATGTTTACCGGTGATTTTTTATTTAAAGAAAGTATTGGTAGATGTGATTTAAAAGGTGGAAATATTTTTGATATGAAAGAAAGTATTAAAAAAATAAAAAGTTATAATAAAGATATTGTCATATATCCAGGTCATGGAGATAAAACAAAATTAGAATATGAATTAAAAAATAATTATTATTTAGGAGATTATTATGAATAAGAAAGTTGTTATAATAGGTGGCGGTACAGGAACATCAACGTTAGTTAGTGGCCTAAAAAAATTTCCTGTTGATATTTCTGTTATAGTATCTGTGTTTGATGATGGTAAATCAACAGGTAAATTAAGAGAAGAATTTGATATACCAGCTGTTGGGGATTTAAGAAAAGTACTTGCATCAATGAGTGATGATGATAGTTTGTTTAAAGATTTGCTTGAGTATCGTTTTAAAACAACTAGTGATTTAAATGGTCACCCAGTAGGTAATTTATTATTAACCGCGTTATGTAATATAACAGGAAATGTATCAAGTGCAGTATCATCTTTATCTAAAATACTTAATATAAAAGGTAAAGTTATTGGATTAACCGATGATAATGCGGTTTTGATAGGAAAGATGGAGGATGGAAGTATTATTGAAGGAGAACATAATATTACAGCTTCACCGCTTAATATATGTGATATTTATTATAAGAAAAAGCCAAAGATTAACAAAAATGCAATAAAAGCGATACTAGATGCAGATTTAATAATACTTAGCATGGGAAGTTTATATACTAGTGTAATATGTAATTTGTTATCAGATGAAATAAAAAGTGCAATAGATAATTCGAATGCAAAAATAATGTATGTATGTAATATGTTTACACAACCAGGTGAAACAGATGATTTTAAAGCATCAGATCACATAAAGGTATTGAACAATTATTTAGGTAATAAGAAAATAAAAATTTTAATAGCTAATAACGGAAAAATAAAAAGAGATTTTTTAAAGAAATATAATCGAGAAGAACAAAAAAGTCCGGTTGTTATTGATGAAAAAAAATTAAGAGGGATTAAGTTAATTGAAGATGATTTTGTAACTATTAAAAATGGTGGCTTAAAACACGATGCACTTAAGCTATCGCTTAAGATTTTTACAGAATTAATAGATTAAGGTAATTATTATATGAATAGTAAAAAAAAGAAATATATAATTGCGATATTCTTATTATTATGTTTTGTAACTTTAACTATTTTTGTAATTAATAATAAGATATTTAAAATGGATGAAAATGTTTATAATATTGTTATTAGTTTTAAAAATGATAAACTAACCAAAGTTTTAAAATTTTTTACAACTTTGGGTAATGAGTACTTTACTATATTAATGCTTTTAATACTCTTTGTTATATTCATGTATAAAAGGAAAATATATTTATATAATTACATTTTTGCAAATGTGACAATTGGCTCTGCCATAATGTGGATATTAAAAAATATAATAAAAAGGCCAAGACCATCATGGAAGTGGATTAAACAATCCGGTTTTAGTTATCCTTCTGGTCATACGGTTGCAGCTTTTTTACTTTATGGTACACTTATTTTAATAGCTAATAAAAAAATTAAAGGAAAGATAAAATATTGGTGTTATTTAATATTAAGTTTGATAATGGTATTAATAGGAGTAAGTAGAATATATTTTGGTGCACATTACTTGTCAGATGTAACATCATCTGTTGTACTTTCTTTGATTATACTTATTATATCAAGTTTATATATTAAGGGTGACAAAAATGATAAAAGTAAAGTTAGAAAAAAAGTTTAAATTAGATGATACAATTACTTGTGGACAAATATTTAGATATAAAAAATTAGATGATAATAGTTATGATGTAATATTAAAAGATAGAGTAATTAATGTTTATACTGTTAATAATGTTTTATATGTAAGTTCAAACAATGAAGAAGATCTAGAGAAAATAATAGTTAATTATTTTGATTTGAATAATGATTATGAAAAAATAAATGAGTTTTTAATAGAAAAAGATAGTAAATTAAAAGATGCTATCTTGTTTTCTGATGGACTTAAAATGATTAAACAAGATCCATTTGAAACTGTAATATCATATATTATATCTGCTAATAATGGGGTGCCACAAATAACAAATGCTTTAAATAATATTGCTCAAAAATATGGAAAAGAAGTTGTTTTTAATGATAAAAAATACTTTCTTTTTCCTGAGGCTAAAGACTTAAGTAATATAACAGAAGAAGAATTGAGAAATTGCAAAACTGGATTTCGTGATAAGTATTTAAAACAGATGATAGATAAATTAAATAGTAATAGTTTTTTATTAGATGAAATATATAATTTGACTACTGATGATGCACTTTTAAAACTAATGGAAAATAAGGGTATAGGGATGAAAGTAGCATCTTGTATTTTACTTTTTGCATATCAAAAATATGATGTTTTTCCAGTTGATACATGGGTTAAAAAAATAATGCTTAAAGATTATGGTATTAAGGGTGAAAAAAACATCAAGGATTTTGCTAAAAGAACATATGGTAAGTATAGTGCTATTGCTATTCAGTATCTTTTTAATTATAGTAGAAATGCTAAGTAGTATTGTGTTTTTATAATATTTATGTATAATAAATAATTAGTGTTAAGGAGGTTTTGTTATGATAAAAGATGAAATGATAAATTCTGATGAAATTTGTAATCAAGATGCTGATTATGAAAAAAAATTAAAGGATAATTTAAAAATACATGATTATGTAATTAATAATTGTAATCTTAATTTAAATAGTATAAAAAAAATAAAAGAAGAAAATAACAAACTATTAGATGAATACCAAAGTATTTTATCTAAACACAACGTAAATTTAAAAGATTTTGTTTTATTTTTTATTGGTTCAGGATTACTTGTTATTCCGGTATGGGGTAATATTATCTCTAATATGGGTGTTGGTATTTTGATTAGTTTATTAACCGGCACTTCAGTAAGTCTGGTTAATTTAGTTAAAGAAAATGTAGAAAAAAGCATTGAAACAAGAAAGCTTAAAGAAAAAACTTTTGGAAGAAAGAATATAACAGATTCTGAAATGATAGATGAGATAAATAAAATAACAAAAGAGATAACTAAACTAATTGACTTTTATCATAGAAAGATTGAAGAAGAAAAGAAAAAAAGACAAGTATGTGTTGATGAGTTGAATAAAATTGAGTGTAAAAAGAAAATAAACTTATCAACTGGTATAAAAATTAAAGATATAGTAGATAGTTATACAAATGATTTAGATGAAAACAAAAGAAAAAAATTTGTTGATGATTTAAATGAAGTGTATGAACATGAAATGAGAAATTCATATCAAAAAAAATATAAATAAGTCGAGGTAAATGATGGAAGAGTGGATTGGTGGAGAATTCGATTATAACGAATTTAATAGAAAATTAAAAATAAATAGGGAATTAGAAAGAGCAAAAGAGGAACTAAGATTAATAAAAAGGGATATTAATAATAATGATGAGAAAATATTAGAAAATAATAATCTTATTTCTAATTACGAAAAAATAAATAAGTATTATAATAGAATACTTAAAATAGCTATTGCAATATCACCATTAATTGGTGCTGCTGTATCAATTGGAATAAAGGCTATAGCGGGTGTGGTAGCAAGTAAATTTATTTTATCAACTACTATACTTATTGCTTTGTTTGAAGGCGTTAGTATAGTTCACAATAGATGTTCACTTCAAGATCATAAAAAAAGATTTAAAAAAGAACATTTTAACAATGAAAATATTACAAAAGAAGAAATGAAAGAAAAAATAGAAAAGAAAAATAAAGAATTAGTAAAAGAAAATAATGTATCGAAGATAAAATACGTAAGATTAAAATTAAAATGAATGCTCAAAAAAAAGCACAGCAAAAATCATCTGAAAGCAGAGCTTTTGAAACTTCTAATAATAAAAAATATGTAGATGGTGATAGTTATAATATTAAAAGTGGTAATGTTAATTTGAAAAGGTATGGTGGAAGAAAATAATGGAAAAAGAAGACTTAAAAAATTATACTGATAACAAACAAAAAGAATTAAATGACATTTATTTAATAGATAACAAAGATAATGATTTAAAAAATATTGGAAACCAAATAAATAAACTAAAGAAAAAATTATTATTTGAGCATTCTCATATTAAAACATTATTATCAAAGATTAAATCATTATCTAAAGAAAAAGAAGAGAATAGTAGTTTATTGAATACTTATAAATTATTAAAAAGCGATAAAAAATCTAGTAATATATTTATGGTATTAATATTTATTACTATGGTCGGTATTTATTTTTTACTTTCACTTGCATATGATAAATTTCATCTTACACTGGGTTTATTAAAATCATTAGGCTTTACTTCAGGTCTTGCTATGGCCTTTTGTACTTATGCTGTTATACGTAATGGAAAACCACTTAAAGAATTTAAAATGAAAAATTTCAATAATAAAAAAATTGGTTATGAAGAAATGAAAGAAAAAACTGAAGAAAAAGATAAAGAATTAACGAAGCAATTGGATACATTAAATAAAAATTTAGAAAATTTAAAAGAAAGTAAAGAATATACTATGAATAGTATTAAATTCTTAAATGAAAAAGAAAAAAAATTACAAATTGACAAGTTACTATTAATGAAAAATAATTTAGATGACAAAAAAGAAAATGATTATTTAAAAGAGTATTTAGATGAAAGTATCAAAAAGGTTTATGCTGATACTGATTTTAACTATACTAGAAAATACAAGGTAAAAAGAAAATAAAAGAGAGTTTTATTATGGAAAGATTTAGTGATGAAAAATTAAAAGAAGTAGTAAAAAATGTAAATGAAGATAATAAATTGTTTATTGAAGGTGAAAAAATAGAAAATGAGCAAAATAAGAATAAACCTTTTATGATTTATATAGATAAAGATGACAAAAAACAAGTATTGAATAATCTTAATGAAGAAGTAATGAAAATAAGTAAAAAAATTTCCACTATAAAACGTAATATAATAAGTCTTAATGAGGAAAAAATTAAAAACGATAGAAAAGTCAAAAATTATTTAGCGTTAACAGTGGAATATAAGCATTTAGTAAAAATTGTTTCATTATTGATTTTATTGATAGGTATACCACTAATAACAATGAGTGGTTTTTTACCTACTTTGGGAATTTTAAACAAAATAATTATTACTATTGTATCGCTAGGATTATTAGAGGCAGTTGGATTAACAGCTGCTAAATTAGTTTTTGAAAATGCAAAAAAAAAATATAAGATTAAATATTTTAATAACAAAGATATTACTCTTGAAGAGATGAAAAAAACTGTTGATGAAAAAAGTAAAGAACTTGATGAGAAAATTAATGAATTAGAAATCAAAAGAGCAGGCATTATTGTAATAAAGAATAACAAAAAAGAAGAAATAAAAAAAATAGAAAGTTTAAATAATAGTGATATTAAAATGGATCAAGAAAGAAAAATTAAATATGAAGATTCTGAAAAAAAGGAAGAATATGTAAAGGTAAAAAGAAAATAAGAGTAATCTGTATTTTAAAATATGTGTAAAGAAGAAAAAATAATTTTTCTTTTTTTTATTTACATGTTATAATTAAATATATGGTAGGTGATAATAATGGCCAAGAAAAAAAGTTCATCTTCTAGCAAGAAAAAAAGTAAAGTACCTGTTGAGATACTTGGTATTTTATATGTTGTATTAACAATACTTGGATTATTAAGATCAGGGTTTATTGGTGAAATGGTAAGCAACTTTGCAATCTTTTTATTTGGTGCATTTTATAATTGGGGATTGGTATATTTTTTAATTATTGGTTGTTATGTTCTTATCCTTAGACATAAACCAAAGTTATTTACTATGAAATTAATCGGCTTTTATTTAATATCAATTGCAATTCTTTCTATGAGTCATGTTAAATATATAATGAATGATACAAATTTAGGCTCACTTGTCTTTCAGGAAACAATAAATAATGTTGTTTATAGTTTTAATGATGTTTCATTTATTGCAGGTGGTGGAATTCTTGGTGCGATTTTTTCTTATTTATTTGTTGTAGCATTTGATGTGGTTGGTTCTAAAATAATATGTTGGGTTTTAATGTTATTTGGTTTTATGATTATATTTAATTTATCACCAGCATCACTTTTACGTAAGATATTACTCCTTTTTATTCCAAAAAAATGGTTAAAACGTAAAGAAGAAGGCGATGAAGAAAACGAAGAAGGGGAAGAAGAAAAAACAAAAGATAATAGAGTTGTTATATCAAGTGTTAATGATTTGACTCATACACCTGTAGAAGAAGTAAAAGAAGAAGATGAAGTTATTAATGGTGAGTATAAATTACCTCCAATTTCGCTTCTTAATATTCCAAAAAAAGTAAATACAAAGGCAAATGAAGAAGGAATAAATACAAATGTTAAATTATTAGAACAAGTATTAAATGATTTTGATATTCAAGGAAAGGTTGTTGCAGCGCACGTTGGACCTACTGTAACGCAGTATGAACTTGAAATTAAATCAGGTACAAAGGTAAGTAGAATACTTAGTTTAAATAAGGAAATTGCTTTAGCTTTAGCAGCAAAGGATGTTAGAATACAGGCTCCTATACCTGGTAAATCAACAATAGGAATTGATATTCCAAACAAGATTGTGACTACTGTTTCATTAAGAGAGGTTTTATCTGTTGCTCCAAAAGATAAAGAAGATAGCAAATTACTTGGAGTATTAGGTAAAGATATAATGGGTAATCCAAGGTTTGTTGAAATAAATAAGATGCCACATCTTTTAATAGCAGGTGCAACAGGTTCTGGTAAATCAGTATGTGTTAATTCAATTATTACATCAATTTTAATGCGTTCTAAACCAGATGAGGTAAAACTTGTAATGGTGGACCCTAAAAAAGTAGAACTTTCAATGTATAATGGTGCACCACATTTATTATCACCGGTTGTAAATGATCCGAAAAAGGCATCTATTGTGCTTAAGAAAATTGTTGAGGAAATGGAAAAAAGATATGATTTATTAAGTGAGTCTGGAACCAAAAATATTGAAGGATATAATAAATTAATGCAAAAGAAAATAGATGGTGGGGATACGTCAGCTAAAAAGTTGCCTTACATAGTTGTTTTAATTGATGAGCTTGCGGATCTTATGTTAGTTGCTGCAAAAGAAGTAGAAGATTCTATTATGAGAATAACGCAAATGGCAAGAGCTGCAGGAATTCATTTAATAGTTGCAACACAAAGACCATCAACTGATGTTATAACAGGTGTTGTTAAAGCAAATATTCCATCACGTATTTCATTTGCGGTATCATCAGGTATAGATTCTAGGACGATACTTGATATGGTTGGTGCAGAGAAGTTAATTGGTAAGGGTGATATGTTATTTTTACCTATGGGAGAAGGAATTCCTACTAGGGTTCAAGGTGCTTTTGTATCTGAAGAGGAGGTACAAAGAGTAGTTAATTATACAATAAAACAACAAAAAGCAAAATATGATGAAACTTTGTCTAATATTGTTTCAAATCAAGGACATAGTTCTTCTTATGAATCAGAAGAAGATGATTATGATGATCCATTATATGATGAAATAGTTGATTTTGTTATTAAAAGTGGTAAGACAAGCGCATCACTTTTACAAAGAAAGTATCGTCTAGGTTATAATAGAGCAGCTAGAATAGTTGATTTGCTTGAAAAAAGAGGTATAGTTGGACCGCAAAATGGTTCTAAACCAAGAGAAGTATTAGTTAAATATGATAATCAAGATGATGAAGAAGATGATTAAAAAAAGAATGAAGAATTTATTTCTCCATTCTTTTTATATGTCTTTCAAATAAATTTGTATCCTTATATGTTATATTACAATTTTCGAGTATATATTCTTCATTTGTTTCTAAAATATTATTAATTATATAATTTAAATGTTCAAATCCTTCTTTTTCATTTATTAAATATTGTTCAAATAAGTTAACAGCTATAATATAAGAATAACTATAAATTGTTGCATCATATAATTCACCATAATCATTTTTAAGCTTATTAAAATCTTTATTAGAAAGTTTTTTTGTTTTTTTAATTTCATCAAATAGTAACCAAATAGTTGGATTACTAAAGTAATCATCTTTTATTTCCTTTAATGTATTAATAACTTGATTAGCATTAATCAAGTTATTATCAATAAGTATTTTTATTGATATAAGTTCAAAAAAAATACTTGTGACCTCTTTATAATTATATATATTTTCGTCTTGTAAAAAAACAAGTTTATTAATTCTATTATTGGTATAATAATGTTCATAATAATGACCAATTTCATGACACAAACTTATAAAACCTTTAATATCATTTTTATTTGTACAAGATAAATAACATTCACCATTAAAAAGAGGATAAATACAGTTTCTATTTCTTTGGTGTGTTATATGTAATTTATTATATTTATAGTTAAATAGTTTGTTTATTTCGTTTTTTGTTTTATTAGGTATTATAAAATTATTTAAAATAAGTTCTTTTTGATCATTAATTGTTAAAATATTTTTTGGTAAATCACAATTATAATGATTTAATTCATTTAGATTATTAAGAAATGGAAATAATGATTTGTATATTAATCTTTGAATGTGTGTTAGTAAATTTTCTGAAATATCACAAGCTTGTTCAATGAACTCATCTTTACTTATTTGTATTTTATTACTACTTTGATTAAATAGTTCATTTAATATTAAATCATATGTTTCAATATCTATAATAACACTATTAAGTTCTTTTCCTGATAAATTAATATCTTTTAATTTTTCTATTTCCTTTTCTCTTTTTTTTATAATTTTGTTTTTGTCTAATCTATATTTCATAATATTACAAACTTCTCTTTCTATAAGTGTAAAATATGATACATTATTTTATAGAAAAAGGCAAATACATGTTATAATTAAGTATATAAGAAAGGATGTGTTATAAAATGTCAACACCACATAATAAAGCAACAAAAGAAGACATTGCTAAAATAGTAATAATGCCAGGGGATCCATTAAGAGCTAAATATATAGCAGAAAAATATTTGAAAGAATATAAATTAGTTAATGATGTAAGAGGTATGTATGCGTATACGGGGTTTTATAACAATAAAAAAATAACTATTATGGCTCATGGTATGGGTAATCCATCAATTGGAATATATGCATATGAGTTATTTAAATTTTATGATGTCGATGAAATAATAAGAATAGGTTCTTGTGGAACTTTTATTAATGATATTAAATTAAGAAGTATAGTATTAGCTGAAAAATCATACTCGAAATCAAGTTTTGCTAAAGTGCACAGTAATGATAGTTCTAACTTTTTTTCAAGTAATAATGAATTAAATATAAAAATAGAAAATGTAGCAAAAAAACTAAATATAAATTTATATAAGACAAATGTGTATAACACTGATGTTTTTTATGAAGAAAAAGAAAATTATAATGAATTATATAATAAGTATAAATGTACTATGGTTGAAATGGAGTCTTTTGCACTTTTTTATCTAGCTAAAAAACTAAATAAGAAAGCAGCATGTCTACTTACTGTTTCTGATAATATTTCAACAAAAGAAGCACTTTCAAGTGGTGAAAGACAAACATCTTTTGATGAAATGATAAAATTATCTTTAGAATCTATATAATAAGTAATTATAAAGTGGATATATTAATAGGAGGTGATAATAATGAAAGTTATAGAAAAAAATATTAATGGTGTTAATGTAACTTGTGTAGACATTGATAAATTTAAATCAATATGTGGAATACTTTGTTTTAAAACAAAATTTAAAAAAGATATGATATTAACTAGAATTTATATAAAAAGATTATTGATTAACAGTACAAAAAAATACCCAACAAACAAAGATTTAACTATTAATTGTTTAGAAAACTTTGGTGCTCATTATAGCGTTGATACAAGGTGTGATGGTAATTATTTTACTAATATTTTTATGTTTAGATTTTTAGATGATAGATATATTGATAAAAAAATAATTAATAATTCGATTGATACATTTAATGAAATAGTGTTTAATCCTAATGCCTCAAATAATAAATTTGATGAAAAAGAATTCTCTTTAGTATACAAAAAATTAAAAGCAAAAATAGAAAGAGAAAAAGAAGATGCTATGAGTTATGTAAAGAAAAAAATGGATGAACAAATGGGTGAAAAAACACCACTTAGTTATTATCCAACTATTGATATGTTTGAAAGAATAAATAATGAAGATGTTTATAATGATTATTTAGATATGATAAATAATAGTGAAGTATCCCTTTTTATAGCAGGACATAATGCGAGTAAATTAAACATAGATAAGATATTAAATAATATTAAAACAAAAAAAGTTAATGTTGAATTAAAAATAAAAACAAAAATAAATAAAGGAATGCAAAATAAAAAAGAAAAATACGATGGGTTACAATCAATACTATCTGTAGGTATTAAGTTGAGTAATTTAACTAAATTTGAATCAACGTATGTTGTGCCAGTTTTTAATAGTATTTTAGGCGCGGGAGCATCATCTAGATTATTTAATGAAGTAAGAGAAAAAAACTCACTATGTTATTTTTGTTTTTCAAAATATGATAAAGATAGTGATATTATTAGGATAACATCAGGTATTGAATATCAAAACTATGATAAAACTCTTAAATTAATAAAAAAAGTTATTAATTCAATGAATAAGGTTACAGAAGATGAAGTTAAAACGGTGATAAATGATATTTCATCAGCTTTAATGGAAAGTTTAGATGAGTTAAGTAATTATGTTGTTCCTTATTATGTTAATAATTTATATGAAGAAGAAAATACTATTGATAAAATTAAAGAAATAAAAAAAGTAACAAAAGATGATGTTGAAAAGATATTTTCAAAATTAACTATTACTGATTCTTTTTTCTTAGAAGGAGGTAAAACAGGTGAATGAAATAACAGTAAATAAAATGGATAATAGTATTCATGAGTATAATTTATCAAACGGTCTTAAAGTATTTATTTATAAAACACCTTCTTTTAACAAAAAAATAGCTTATTTTCAAACCAAGTATGGTTCTATTGATAATGAGTTTGTGCCTATTAAAATGGATAAAATAAAAAAATATCCATTAGGTATAGCACACTTTTTAGAACATAAAATGTTTGAAAGTGAGAATAATATAGATTATTTTAAATTGTTTCAAGAAAAAGGTGCATATTTAAATGCTGCAACTAGTTTTGATAAAACATATTATTATTTTACTTGCTTTGATCATTTTAATGAGAATTT
>CAZFXQ010000002.1:32023-47330 GCA_964523265.1 uncultured Muribaculaceae bacterium
TATCTTGTTACATTAAATATTTCTTTAGAGTCGTGATCCTCATAATGAGTTGACTCTATGTTCCTCTCAGATTTAAATAGATTTGTCTACTGCGTGAACTTATTTAGGTTATTCTCAGGATTAATTTGATTAATTTAGTGCAGTGTCCTTATTTTACAGAAGAAAATACTGAAAAAGAAAAAGGAATTATAGGACAAGAAATAGATATGTATAAGAATAATCCAGATTATTTAATATATGACACTTTATACATGAATTCAATTGTAAATGATGCAAGAAGATATGATATTGCAGGTACTAAGAAGGAAATTGATAAGATAACTTATAAAGATTTATATGAGTGTTATAATACTTTTTATCATCCATCTAATATGTTTTTAACAATTGTAGGCGATGTTAACGAAGAAGAAGTAATTAAACTCATTGAAGAAGAAGAAAGTAAAAAAAAGTTTGATAAATTTAAAAAAATAGAAAGAAAAAAAGTAATAGAGCCGATTGAAAGTTTTAAAAAAGAAGAAATAACATATCATAATGTTTCTTTTAAAAAGACTGGATATGCATATAAATTTAGATTTGAATCAAAAAGTATTTATGATGATTATCAAAAAAGAAGTATGATTGAAACATATATTAAAAGTAATTTTGGAAAATTAGCAGAATTTAATGAGTATTTAATTAAAGAAGGCTTAATTAAATCATATTTTAATTATAGTATTGATATATTTGAAGGTTATGGAATAATAATCTTTGATGGTGATATAATTGATGAAGATAAAGTAAAAGAATTAATAGATGAAAAGTTAAATAATTATGATGATTTGAAAAAGAAATTTGAATTATATAAAAAAGCAGAAATATCAAATTATATTAAAGTGTTTGAATCAACAAATTCGATATGTGGTTATATAAGAGGTATGTATAGTAACTATGGAGAAATTATTTCTTGTTGTGATAAGCTTTTAGAAGATATAACTTTTGAAGATTATATTAATTATATTAGACAAGTTGATTTTGTTTATGTAAGTAAGGTCAAGGTATTACCAAAGGAGTCTTAAAAATGTTAAAAGTAGAAAATGTAACTAAATATTATGATAAGTTTAAAGCTGTTGATAATTTAAGTTTTAATGTTGATAAAGGCGAAATATTTGGTCTTTTAGGTGTTAATGGGGCAGGTAAAACAACAACATTTAGAATGATTATGAATTTAATAGAACCATCTAGTGGAACTATAACATTTAATGACAAAAAAATAGATTATGATATAACTGATAAAATAGGTTTTTTAACAGAAGAAAGAAGTTTACTTACTAAACTTACTGTTAAAGAACAAATGCTTTTTTATGGAGCTTTAAAATCATTAGATGAAAAGACAATACTTAAAAGACTTGATAAGTTACTTAAAAGATTTAATATATCTGAATATAAAGAAAGAAAAATAAACACTTTATCAAAGGGTAATCAACAAAAAGTGCAATTTATATCGGCGATTATTAATGAACCTAAATTACTAATTTTAGATGAACCGTTTTCCGGTCTTGATCCAATAAATGTTGAACTTTTTAAAAGTGTTATATTAGAGTTAAAAGAAAAGGGTACATCAATAATATTTTCATCTCACAGAATGGATCATGTTGAGTACTTCTGTGAAAAACTTGTTATATTAGTTAGAGGAAAAAGTGTGTTATCAGGTTATTTAGATAACATTAAGAAAGATTATAAGCTAAAAAATATAATTATTAAAGGTGATATTGATAAAAAAGAAGTTGAAAAAATAGATGGTGTTTTAAAAGTTATAAAAAATGCAAATGAATATGTAGTAATAATTGAAGATGAAAAATATGCTATAAATGTATTTAATTATATTAAAAAATGTAAGAGAATAGAAAAATATGAAATAAAAATGCCAAGTTTAGAAGAAATATTTATATCAAAAGTGGGTGAAGCTTATGGGAAATAAATTTAAGTTTCTAACAAAGTACAGTTTTAACAAAAAAATTAAAAATAAATGGTTTTTAATAGGTAATATTATTGTTGCTATAATAATAATAGGACTTGTTAATATCGATAGTATTATTAAATTATTTGGTGGTGATTTTTCATCTGATATTAATATTAAAATTGTTGATAAAGTAGGATATTATGATGTGATAGAAGATAATTTGAGTGTTATTAAAAACTATTATGTTGATAATAAAGTAAGTATTACAAACGAAAGTAAGGTATTAAATAAATTAAAAAAAGAGATAAAGAACAAAGAAGATATTATTTTAGTTATAAATGAGGATGAAGAAAATGTATTTAATGTAGAATTTATTACTGATTCATATGTTGATATGATAAAGTATCAGTTAATAGAAAATGCACTTAATAACGTTAAAAAAACAGTTCTTTTTGAAAAGTATGGATTAAATGAAGAAAAAATAGCTAATTTAAATAAGGAAATTGAAATAAAAAGAACATTTATTAATAAAGATAAAACAAAGGATGAAGAATCATCTAAAACAATATTATCTTTAGCATCTTTATTTTTAGTACTTCCTTGTTTTATGCTTATTGTCTTTTTGATTCAAATGATAGGTTCAGAAATAAATGAAGAAAAATCAACTAAGGGTATGGAAATAATAATAGGTAATGTCTCTTATAAAACTCATTTTTTTGCCAAAATTTTAGCTAGTAACTTATTTGTTTTGATGCAAAGTTTTATGCTTATTATCTATTCTCTTGTTGGCATTATAATAAGAAAATTAACTGTTAAAACGAGTGGAATAGAAGGATTGGTAAGTAACATATCAAGTGAAATTGATATTACAAGTGTAACTAATATGTTAAAAAATAGTGGCATAATAGAAAAGTTAAATTATATAATACCACTTTTAATACTTTTATTTATTTTAAACTTTTTAGCATACTCGCTTCTTGCTGGTATTTTAGCTAGCATGACAACTAATATGGAAAATTTTCAACAACTTCAAACACCACTTGTTATTATTAGTGTTATTGGTTATTATTTAATTTTTATTTCAACAACATTTCCAGGTTCATTATTTATTAAAGTAATGGCAACAATACCTCTTATTTCAATATCACTTGCACCAAGTTTAGTATTATCTGGTCAAATAAGTGCATTGACACTAATTATTGGTATTATATTACTTTCTTTACTTGATTATATATTAATTAAATATGGTCTTAAAATATATAAAGTGGGTATATTAAATTATTCAGAAACAAATTTATGGAAGAAAATATTTAAGGCTATAAAAAGTAAATAAAATGTAAATTATACATTTTGTTTTTTTTAAATGTGTGTTATTATATAGAAAAAGTTATTTGGTTATAATATAAAAAGAAGGTGAAAATAATGAAACTAAATAAAGAAAATATGAAAAAAATAATGTTATTAATAGCATTTTCTGCGCTAATGTACTTTATAGTTAATAATTATAAATTATTCCTTGATTTAGTAGAATTTGTATTAAAAGCTATATTACCACTTATTTTAGGAGTAGGTATATCTTTTATTATAAATGTTCCGATGAAACAGATAGAGAATAATATATTTAATGTAAGAAAGAGAAAAAAGAAAAGATTAATTAGAGTTTTATCACTTTTAATATCTATAATATTATTGCTTGGTATAGTGGTTCTATTAATGTTTTTGATAATACCAGAAGTATTAGAGGCACTAACAAATATTGGTAAAAGTATACCGAATGCATCTAAATTTATAACTGATTTAATAAAAAGATTAGATGGTATTTCTCCATTTTTAAGTGAAAAACTAATTAGTTTAGATTATCGTAACATACTTAGTTCAAACTTAACTTTTAACAATATTATTACAACAGGTATATCTTTTTTATCAGGTTTAGTTTCTAAAATAATTGTTTTCTTCATCGGGTTTATTATATCTATATATATATTAATTGATAAAGAAAATTTAGCAAGACAAACAAAGAAAATATTAAAAGCATTTTTCTCTGATAAAATTGTAAGTAATGTTATTAAGGTTATTAAGTTAGCAAATTATACTTTTACTAAATTTTTAACTGGTCAATTTTTAGATGCTATGTTAACTGGTTTTATTTTCTTTATTGTACTTAGTATTTTTAAAGTACCATATGCTTTGATACTTGGAGTTTTGTTTTCTTTTACAGCTTTAATACCTTATATAGGAGCTTTTATAACGTTAGTTGTAGGTATTTTATTAATACTAGTATCATCACCTATAAAAGCAATATGGTATGTTGTAATATTTTTCTTGGTTCAACAATTTGATGATAATTTTACATATCCTAAAATAGTTGGTGGCAAGGTTGGCCTTCCAGCGTTATGGTCGTTACTTGCTGTTTTAGTTGGTGGAGCTTTATTTGGTGTTATTGGAATGATAATAAGTATCCCAACCGCCTCAATATTTTATGGAGTATTAAAAGATTATATAAATGAAAGATTAGAAAAAAAAAAATAATATTGACTAAAATAATTTAAATATATAAAATATAAGTATAGTTTAGGAGGTAAAGAATGGAATTAAAAGGATCAAAAACAGAACAAAATTTACTTACAGCTTTTGCAGGTGAAAGTGGTGCACGAAATAAATACACATATTTTGCTAGTAAAGCTAAAAAAGAGGGTTACGAGCAGATAGCAAATATTTTTGAAGAAACTGCAAATAATGAAAAAGAACACGCTAAAATATGGTTTAAATTACTTAATAATGGTACTGTTCCATCGACAAGGGAAAATTTAAAAGCAGCAGCAGCTGGTGAAAACTATGAATGGACAGATATGTATGCTTGTTTTGCAAAAGAAGCAAAAGAAGAAGGTTTTGATGAAATAGCTAATTTGTTTGAAGAAGTAGGAAAAATAGAAAAACATCACGAAGAAAGATATTTGAAATTACTTGGTAATATAGATGATAATCTAGTATTTAGTAGAAATGAAGAAAAAGTATGGATATGTCGTAATTGTGGTCATGTTTATATAGGTAAAAAGGCTCCTGAAAAGTGCCCAGTTTGTGATCATCCACAAAGCTATTTTGAAATAAAGCCAGAAAATTATTAAAATAATTGTAAAGTAAGAAAAAGTCTTTAGTAATAAGACTTTTTTTGTGTTATAATATTTATTGATATGTTTAGGAGGAAAAAATGAAAAGACAAATTCATAAAACATATTTAAAAATTAAAGACTATATAAAAAACATAAATCCAATTTTAATGTTAAAAACAAATGTTTTGTTTTTGACATATGTTTTTATTAATTTAATAAATTCATGGTTACTTAGAATTGTTACAATGGGAAATTTATTTAGTATAAAGGCAATAATTTCAGATTTAGCGTTTATTTTAACATTAGGTGCTTTTAGTTATTTAGTTAAGAGCAGGAAACAATTTATAATGTTAATTATATTTACTTTTATAATGACTGCAGATTGTGTTGTAAATGCTATTTATTATGAAAATTATGTATCATTTGCATCATTTTCTTTACTTTCAACAGCATCATTTTTAGGAGATATGGATGGAGCTGTTATTACAACACTTATTCATTTAAAAGATGTTATTTTAATTATGCCAGTTATTATTCTTCCTGTTGTTCATATAATTTTATTAGCAACAAAATATTATGATAAAATAGAACAATTAGAAAACAAAAAAAGAGGTTTTATTCATACCATACTTGTTAGTATTCTTATGATAATTATGACAATCTTACTTACAACACCATCAGATTATAGTAGATTAAAAAAACAATGGAATAGAGAGTATTTAGTTCAACGATTTGGAATATATGTGTATCAAATAAATGATGCCATAAAAAGTACAGAATCTAAGTTTACTAGTTTGTTTGGATATGATAGTGCACTTAAAAAGGTAAGAGAATTTTACGAAAGTAAGAATAATGAGAGAGTAATAAATAATTATACTAATATTTTTGATGGTAAAAATATAATTGTTATTCATGCTGAAAGTATAATGACGCATGATATGACATTATCATTTAATAATGAGGAGTTAACACCTAATTTAAATAAACTAGCGAATGAAGGATTATTCTTTTCTAATTTTTATCCTCAAATAAGTGTTGGTACATCTTCGGATACAGAGTTTACTTTTAATACATCACTTTTACCATCAGCAACAGGTACAGTTTTTGTTAATTATTGGCAAAGAACCTATGAAGCAATACCTAATATACTAAAGAATAAAGGTTATTTCGCAGCTAGTATGCATGCTAATAATGCTTCGTTTTGGAATCGTAATGTTATGCATCAAACATTAGGATATGATAAGTTTTATGCAAAAGATTCATATGATTATTCTGATGAAAGTACTATTATTGGTATGGGTATATCTGATAAAGAATTTTTTAGGCAATCAGTTCAGAAAATAAAAAAAATAAATAGTGAGAAAAGTAATTATTATTTAACTTTAATTACACTTACTAATCATACTCCATGGGATGATGTTGATAAATATGGTGATTATACAGTTGATTATAAAAAGAAGGTAATAAATGAAGATGGAATAGAAGAAGAAGTCATAATGCCTTATATGGAGGGTACAGAATTAGGTAATTATTTTAAAGCTGTCCATTATGCGGATAGTGCAATAGGTGATTTTATAGATGAATTAGATAAAGAAAAATTATTAGAAAATACAGTTATTGTAATATATGGTGATCATGATGCTAGGATAGCAAAAAAAGAATATAGATATTTTTATAATTATGACTTTGAAACAGGGGAGTTATATGATAAAGAAGATGAAAGATATAACGCTGTTGATTACTATAGTTATGAATTAAACAGAAAAGTACCATTTATAATATGGACAAAAAACAGCAAAGATAGTGACTTATTGAATCAAAAAATAGATAAAGTAATGGGAATGTATGATGCAATGCCAACATTAGCTAATATGTTTAATTTTGATTATAAATATGCGTTAGGTCATGATATATTTTCTATTGATGATAATATAGTTGTTTTTCCAAATAGTAATTTTATTACAGATAAGATGTATTATAATGCACAAAAAGAGGAGTATTTATTATTAAAAGATAGTGTTGTAACAGAAGATGAAGTGAATAATAATAAAGAATATGTAAATGAAATACTAGAAATTTCAAATTCAATTATTGTATATGATTTAGAAAAAGAGGAAAATAATGAAGAAGAGTAAAGATAAAAAAAAGAAGAAAAAAGGTAAAATATTATTTATTATAATATTAATTATTGTTTTATGTATTGGTGGCTTTTTTGGATACACAAAATTTTATAAAAAAAATCCTGATGAAGTTAAAATAATAAAAAAGATAACTAAATATAATTATAAATTGGGTGATAACAAATCTGAACTATATAAGAAGTATTTTAATGAATTAGAAGATGTGCTAGAAAACGAAGAAGTAGATTATGAAGAGTATGCTAAGGTTGCTTCAAAATTATTTATAACTGATTTTTATACACTTAACAATAAGAAATCTAAAAATGATATTGGGGGTCTTGATTTTATAAAAGATAGTATGAAAGATAATTTTATAGATCAGGCAAGAAATACATTTTATAGGTACATTAAAATAAATAGTAAGGAACAGTCCTTACCTGAAGTTAGTGAAGTTACAAATGTAAGTGTTGAAAAAACATCATTTACATATAGTGATGAAACTATAGATGAAAATGCTTATAAAGTAAGTATTACATGGGGTTATGTGGAAGATTTAGGATATGAAAGTGAAGCTAATATAATATTGGTTAAAGATGATATAAAGCTATACATAGTTGAAATGGACTAAAGAAAACACTTCAGGTTATGAAGTGCTTTTTAATTATTTAACCATCTAGCGCCAATTACAATAACAAGTAATATAAATAATACTAGTATTATAGAAGCTCCGTATCCATTATTATAATTTTGATAGCCATAGTAAGGATATGATTGATACCCACCACAACATGGTGAATTATATCCATAGCTACCTTGGTAACCATAATAATACATTTTATATTCCTCCTTTATATTATCTATTATAGTTTACGTTACATAGTTATATTGTGTTATATAAAATACCTATTTATAAGAAAATGTGGTATAATTATTTTAATAGTGATGGAGCTGATTAAATGACAAAAAGAAGAATATTTAATAAAATAGATAAACCACTTCTTATAATTACAATATTATGCTTGATTTTTGGTGTTATGATGGTTGGAAGCGCATCATCCCTGAAAGCATATATGACAAAGTCAAATAGTTATTATTATTTTTTTAGGCAATTATTATTTATTGGAATTGGTTTTTTCCTATCGAATATTATTACAACAATTCCGATAAATAAATATAAAAAAATAATATATTTTATATTAGTATGTGTTTTTGGTGCATTAATATATGTATTATTAAATGAAAAAGTAATGAATGGAATTAAGGGTTGGATGTTCATTATGGGTTTTGGTATTCAGCCTAGTGAATTTGCTAAAACTGCTCTTATATTATTCTTTGCTTTATCTTTTGAGAAAATGATAAAGCAAAAGAATGTTAGTAATGTGGCTAAGGCAGTCCCTTTTATTGTAGCACTTATGTTTTTGTTCTTAATTTTTGAACAACCAGATTTAGGTACTATGTTAATTATTTTAGGAATTGTATTTATTTGTTTCATTATTGCACCATATGATAAAAAAACAAAATTAATATTAACATGTTTTGCTCTTTTATCTGTTTTGATACTTTCTGTTACAATGCTCATAACAGGTAAAGGATTAAGTGAGAAACAAAAAAATAGATTTAATTTTACAAAGCCATGTACTAGATATAGAGATGAGACTGGATATCAGGTGTGTAATGGATACATTGCAATAAATAGTGGGGGCCTTTTAGGTACTGGTTATGGAAATAGTAAACAAAAGTTTTTATATTTACCAGAGGCTCATACTGATTTTATATTTGCAATTATAATTGAAGAAATGGGTCTTGTATCTGGTATCCTTATGATGTTAGCATATTTTATTATTATATGGCGAATTGTTATGATTGGAAAAAAATCATATAATATTCAGGGTACTGTTATATGTTATGGAATTGCAGCATATATAGCCTTACATATAATTATTAATTTAGGTGGTGTATTAGGATTAATTCCATTAACAGGTGTTCCACTTCCGTTTTATTCATATGGCGGTTCATTTATGATTAATTTACTTATATGTTTAGGTTTAGTGCAAAGAGTGTGCGTAGAAAACAAACTGTTTGAACAAAGAAATTTAGTAAGATAAAATCCTTCTTAAAAATTAGAGGGATTTTTAAATGTTTGTCTAATAATTAAGTAGGAGGCATAAAAAAGATTAGTCTTGTTTTCCTTTTTCTTTAAATAGAAAGGGGTGATAATTATGAGGTTTAAAATAAAAATAAAAAGCAAAATAGTTATCATATTATTACTTATAGTAACTTTAATTATTATATTTAAATAAAAAATAACAAGGCTAACCTTTGGTTAGTCTTGTTTGACATTCATTTGGAAAACAACTAATCGTTGCTTTCACTAATTAAATTATACTTTAATTTTTAAAATATGTAAAGTATTAAAAAAATATTGCATCTGGGGGGGGGTTATATGATATTATAAACATGTAAAATAAAGGAGAAAATAAAAATGGGAGTATTTAAAAATGAGGTAGGTAGGCCTAGTAATGATGTTATCAAAAAGAGAAATATATTAAAATTCATATGCTTTATATTAGTAGTTATAATACTACTTTTAGTAGCTTATATAGTAAATGATAAATTAAATATTGTAGATGTAAAGAAGGAAGATAATAAAGTAACAACAAAGAAAGCTGAAGAAATAAGTAATGAAGAAGCTAAAAATATTTTAAGGAGAGTGTTTGGTAAAAAGGTTAATTATACTCTTTTTGAAAATTATAAATCTGATGATATAGACGCAGCAAGAATATATTATGCTATTTTACAGTCAAATGAAGAAGAATCAAACGAGTACAATGGTGCAAGTTGTATTGATTTATTTGGGAATGATTTAAAAGATATTAGGGATGGTATGATTTATTCAAAAGGGAATGCAACATTTGATAATTTTTTTGGTGATGATTTTTATTTATGTGATAATTATAGTTCAAACGATTATTTGAGAAAAGTTTATACTTATGTTGAAGCAAATAAAACATATAAGTATTTATACGGAAATGATTTAGATATACCTAAAAAGAATACACAATTTTCATTTCAACCACCTATTTTATATTCATCAATCAAAAATGCATATACTTATGGTGCTGGTTCTGATAGAGGATTTTCTGATTCGATTTATGGAATTAACAGTGTAATTAAAGCAGATAACGAAATAACTATAAATGTAAGTTATGGTACATTTATTTGTGGTGAACGTGAAGAAGATAATAATAATTGGTATTGTACGGACGGGGAAGAATTGATTGTTAGTAAAGACAATAGTATAAATGAAATAAAAACTATAGATGGTGTTGTTGTTGGATATAAATCAAATGAGTATGAAATAACTGATAAGGATTATTTAAATAAATTAAAAAATAATATAGCATTTAAATTCTTTTTAGAAGATGGAGTATGGAAATTAAAAGATATAATAAGTGAATAAGAGTTCTTAAAATAAGAACTTTTTTTTGTTATAATATAGTTAAGGAAAGTGATATTATGTTAAAAGTTATTCAAAATAAAAGTATTTTAGATTTAGATATAAAAGATAATTCAATTGTTATTGTAAATAATAGTATTTATAAATATAAAGAAAAGTATATTAGTAAAGATATACTTGTTACAAATAAATTATCTTTTATGGAAAAATATAGCAATAAAAAATTAGCATCAAATAATATTAAATTTATATTAATGAGTAATGCGTTTTTAAATGTTAAAGATAATTTATTAATGTATAAAGATATAGATGATATTTTGTTTACTAATAAACTTTTATTAACATATGACTTTTATAAAGAAAATGAAGTAAAAAATAATGATAAATATCACGATTTAAAACTAATATTTGATGAATATGAAAAATTAATACATGAAAATATGTTTTGTTTAGAATATGATTTATATGAATTAGATATAGATAAAATAGATCATGATTATATATATTTTGAAAATATTAATGACTTGAATAATTATGATATTAGTTTAATAAATAGATTAAAAGAAAAAAAAGAAGTAGTGGTCTTTGCAAATACGATAAATAATTATAGTTTAATTAATAAATTAAATAAAATAGATAACATAATATATGAAAGAATAGATAATGAAGATATTAATAATTTATTTGATATATCAAAAAAAGATTTATTTAGTAATATAAAAATAATAGCATGTAATGATTTATATGAAGAAGTAAAATATATGGAAGATAGCACAAAAGAAATAAAAGCTACTCCAAAACCAGGGTATACTATAACAAAAATAACAGTAAATGGAGAGCCAATTGATTTTGTCGCAAATGATGATGGAACTGTTATACTAAACCAATTTACAGAAATGACTGAAGATAAGCATATTGTGGTAGAATTTAGTAATACAGTATCAAAAATAGAAGTTAACCACTACCTATGGAAAAATACAACTGGGCCAACTACAACAAAACTTGCAGATAGTAGCACTCAAACAGGAAATGTAGATGACGAGTATTCCACTCTTCCAAAATTTGATTTAGAGTATGAAATAATCACAAATAAAGATTATTATGGAGATAAAACAGAAGAACAAATAATAGCTCAAATAAATACAGAGTATGGAACAACTTTTGCAAGTCTTTCAGATTTAGGATATGAAGATATAACAGATACTTCAGATGAAAACTTTGGAAAAACTCCTTTAGAGCAGTTCCGAGAAGATTTCTATATTCCACAAAATTCGCAAGGACAATTTAAAGTAGAAAATCAAGTTATAAATTACTATTACAAAGAAAAGACATATACTTTAACTGTAAAACACTTGTTAGAAGGAACCGAAACAAGTATGCCAAGTAAAACAGGTGGAACAGTTGAAGATGAAGTAACAAATGGATATAAAAAATATGTAGATGATGCAACAACTCCAGAATCAAGATATACAACAACAGTATCAGACCAAATAGATTATGAAAAATACGAATTAGTTGCAGAGCCTGATAATAAAAATGGTACAATTGTGGAAGATACAGAAGTAAGATATTACTATAAACAAAAAGAGTATAAAATAACAACAAAAGTACAAGAACATGAAGAAACTAGTTCTTTAGGAGAAACAACTACAGTAAAAGGCGGAAGTATCACAGGAGAAAATGAATCACCTTATGAAACAGTAAAACACGGAGAAGATGCAACTAAAGAAATAAAAGCTGTGCCAGATGAAGATTATCTAGTTAAATCAATAACAGTAAATGGAGAGCCTGTAGACTTTACAGCAGAAAATGATGGAAGTGTTATACTAAGTAAGTTTACAAATGTTACAGAGGATAAAGAAGTAATAGTAGAATTTGTTAAAAAGCAAGGAACAGTAATAGTACATCATTATATAGAAGGAACAACAAATTCAATAGACTTAAATAATGGAACACAAGCACAAGATGAAACAAGTTCAGGAAATGTAGGAGATATATATGCTACAAAACCAAATGAAAATGCAGCTATAAAATATGTAGTAGTAAATGATAAGCCAGAAAGATCAAGTGGAACATATATAGATGGAACAATAGAAGTAACATACTACTATAAAGAAAGAAGAACATCAGTAACAGTAAATAAAGTTTGGGATGATAATAACAATAATTTAGGAATAAGACCAAACCAAGTTACAGTAAATTTGAAGGCATATATATTAAATGAATTATCACAAGAAGTAGAAGTAACAGATTCAGTTATACCAAATGGAGTTGCAAAACAAGAAATATTAAACAATGGAACTGGAACAGATAATGGAAACAATTGGACATATACATGGCAGACTCTAGACCAATATACAACAGATTCTAAACAAATAATTTATAAAGTAGAAGAAGAGGAATTAACAGGAAACTTAGGAGTAGTATATTCAGCTGAAGTTACAAGAGATGATTCAAACCCATATAATTTAACAATAACTAATAAATATAATAAACCAACAGAAAAGATAAATTATGTAGTAGATAAAGTATGGGATGATAATTCAGATGAAAATCAAAAAAGACCTGAAAAATTAGTGTTCAATATTTATAAAGTTGAAGTAAATAACTCAAAAACACAAATTAAAACATATACAATAAACACAAACTCTGAAAATTCACATACATTTGAATTAGATAGATATGATGAAAAAGGAAATGAAATAAACTATATAGCAGAAGAACAAGAAAAAGAAAATAGAGACTTATATTTCTATACACAAACAGGAGGACAAAAACAAGAAATAACATTAAATGATAAAAAAGCATATAAATCAGAATTCACAAATAAATTTAATGTACCAGATGAAAAGGTAAATATAGAAGTAACAAAAGAATGGAATGATAATTCAAATGAAAATCAAAAGAGACCAGAGAGCATAAAACTTGTGCTATATAAAGTTCAAACAACAGGAACAGGAAGCCAAGCTACAAGTTCAAATGTTAAAGTAACAGATTATACATTAAATACAACAGAAGAGAAGGATACATTTATATATACATTTGAAAATCAACCAAAATTTGATGAACATGGAAATGAGATAGTGTATATTGTAGATGAAGAAGAAATAAATGAAAATGACTTAAAATTCTATACTAAAGCAATTCAGAAAACTGAAGGAAACAAATACAAAATAACAAATACATTCACAGTTCCAGAAGACAAAATAGAAATAGAAGCAGAGAAAGTATGGAGCGAAGAAAATGACACACAAAAACAAAGAAGACCATCTAGTGTAATGTTAAAATTAATGAATGGAACAATTGAAGTAAATTCAGATGTAGCAAACACTGATAATAACTGGAAAGTAACATTTACTGATTTAGCAAAATATGACTCAAGAGGAAGAGAAATAGCATATAAATTAACTGAAGAAGAAGTAAATGAAGATGACTTAAAATTCTATACAAAGACAGGAAGTTCTAATTTAACAAAAGTAGATGATACACATTATAAATTAACATATACAAATACATTTAATGTGCCAGATGATAAAATAGACTTAACTGTAACAAAAGTATGGAATGATGAGGATGGAAAAGATAGAATAAATTCAGTAAAATTAATACTTACAGGAAATGGTCAAAGTTATAATCATACTTTAACAGAATCAAATGTTGATAGTACAAATTCAAATAACTGGGTATATACATTTAAAAATCTTCCAAAATATAATTCAAATGGTGAAGAGATAAAATATGCTCTATCAGAAGAAGGAGTAAATAGCGGAGACTTAGATAAATATATTTCAAAAGTAAATGAATACACGGTAGAAAATGAGTTTATAATAAAAGAAACAAAAATAGAAAAAACAGCAACACCAGTTATTACAAGCACAGACGAAACAGTAAATTATACAATAAAATATGAAGCAAAAATAGCTAAAGATTATACTGGAAAGGTACAAGTAAAACTAACAGATACACTTCCTTATGAAATAGATTTAAGTAAAGAAAACAACTTAAATAATGGAATATATAACGCAAATAATAAAACAATTATATGGGAAGAAGAAGTAAATCCAGTAGATGGCAAAATAGAAATAACAAAAAATATAGCAGTAGTGTATAAAAATATGCCAGTAAATATTGAAAACTTTACCAATAAAGTAAAAGGAACTTTAGACCTAGAAAATGGAGTATCAGAGGAAAAGCAAGCAGAAGCAGAAACAGAAGTCTATTTCAAAAGAAATATATTTGTTACAAAAGAATGGAAAGGAGATGCAAATTCTGATATAAGACCAGAAGAAATAGAAATAAAGCTTTTACAAAATGGAAAAGAAATAGATATAAAAACATTAAAAGCATCTGATAACTGGAAATCATCATTTGAAGGATTAGATAAATATGATAAGGAAACTAAAGAAGAAATAAAATATACAGTAGAAGAAAATGTACCTTTCCCACAAGCCCCAGCAAACATCTTTATTCGTCTCATTGGCTCCAAATGAGTTATATACCATCTCTGAACCAATTACTGTGGCTCGGGGATTGAGGTGGTTGGTGAAATACAGTGATAGAATTAAATTAAGGGTGGCTGGGTGAGTGGTCAATCTATTCACATGGTGGAACTGAAGATGTTTCTTAAAGAAGATTTGGACTCTTGTTGTCAGAAAGAAGGAGCATGCAGTCCACTACAACC
>CAZFXQ010000002.1:47340-48394 GCA_964523265.1 uncultured Muribaculaceae bacterium
GAGATTACAAGTGAAAATGTAACAGGAGCAAACAATCTAGGATTTAGAGTAACAAATAATAAATATGGTAAAATAACAATAATAAAAGAAGACAAACTAAACCATATAAAGAAAATTGGTGGAGCAGAGTTTACTTTAACAAAACTAAAAGAAGAAAATGGAAAATGGGTTGAAGACAAGGATTTTACACCATTAAAACAAATAACATCAACTGATGAAAACACATTAGGAATTGCAGAATTTGATAACTTAAAATATGGTAAATACAGAATAGAAGAAACAAAAGCACCAGAGGGATATGAGAAATTAAAGAAAACAGTAGATATAGAAATAAATGAATCAACTCCAGAAGTACAAACAAGCATAAAGAACAAAGAAATAACAGCTCTACCAGCAACTGGAGCATTTGCAAGAGTAGCAATGGTGATGTTAGGATTTGCGATGATTACTATGGCAATTAGAATTAAAAAGAGTAAACACGTAATTAGAACAAAAGGAAAATATAGTAAATAACAAGTAAGGCAGGGATTCCTCCCTGCCTTAAAACCTAATATATGTTTTTAGAAGGAATGATATTGATGAAGAAGAGAAATATTTTATCAGGTATTATGTTTATAATAGGGGTAATATTAATTCTATATCCTTTTATTTTAAATTATATAACCGAAAAAGACCAAGCAAAGGTGATAACAGATTATCAGAGTAAAGTTGAAGTTTTAACACAAAGTCAAAAAGATGAAAAAATAAAAAATGCTGAAAAATATAATAATGAGCTTTCAAAAGATATTCAAGTTGATGTGTCATTAAATGAAGCTAAAGAAAAAACAGATTATTTAAATATGCTTGATATTGGAAATACAATGGGATATATTAGTATTCCTAAAATTAAAGTAGAATTGCCTATATATCATGGTACCTCAGATAATATTTTAAAAAATGGAGTTGGACATCTAGAAGGGACTTCATTACCTATAGGTGGAAAAAATACACATTGTGTACTTGCAGGACATACAGGCCTAGCAAGTGGTAAAATTTTTGATAATATAGTGAAGAT
>CAZFXQ010000003.1:0-39279 GCA_964523265.1 uncultured Muribaculaceae bacterium
ACCAGATAATGTAGGAGCACTTTGTCCTAGTTTTATATAACCTAATCCTACGTCAATTAATATTTGAAGTTTTCTTTTTATTTTTGGATGATTTTCAAAAAATACGCAAGCTTCTTCAACTCTCATTTGAAGCACATCATATATTGTTTTTTCTTTATATTTTACTTCTAGTGTTTCTTTATTAAAACGTGTCCCTCCACAAATTTCACACGGAACATATACATCTGGTAAAAAATTCATAGATATTTTCTTTACACCATCACCTAAGCAGGCTTCACATCTTCCACCTTTAACATTAAACGAAAATCTTCCTTTATCATAACCTCTTATTTTAGCTTCTTTTGTTTCAGAAAAAACATCTCTTATATCATCAAAAACCCCTACATATGTAGCAGGATTACTTCTTGGTGTTCTTCCTATCGGATCTTGAGTTATATTAATTACCTTATCAATATTTTCTAAACCTTTTATAGACTTATACTTACCAGGAACAACTTTTGAACCATAAATATTTAATGCTAATACTTTATATAATATTTGATTTATTAAACTTGATTTACCAGAGCCTGACACACCAGTTACTAAAACCAGTTTACCAAGTGGTATTTTTACATTAATGTTCTTTAAATTATTCTCACTTGCCCCCTTTAATTCAATGTATTTACCATTACCTTTTCTTCTTTTTTTTGGTATTTCTATTTTCTTTCTACCACTTAAATAATCACCCGTTAAACTATTAGTGTTTTGCATAACCTCTTCAGGCGTTCCACAAGCCACAACTTTTCCACCATGTTCCCCTGCACCAGGACCTATATCAACCAAATAATCAGATAAACGCATAGTATCTGTATCATGCTCAACAACTATTAACGTATTTCCTAAATCTCTCATTTTTAAAAGTGAATCAATTAGTCTTTGATTATCTCTTTGATGAAGACCTATTGATGGTTCATCTAAAACGTATAACACACCTGTTAATTGTGAACCTATTTGTGTTGCAAGTCTTATTCTTTGTGATTCTCCACCAGATAATGTTCCAGCACTTCTAGATAATGTTAAATATCCAAGACCTACATTATGTAAAAAATTTAATCTTGATTTTATTTCTTTTATTAAAAGTTTTGCTATTTCTTCTTTTTCTTTACTTAACTTTAATGTATCAAAAAAATTATATAATTTATCTATGTTCATATCAGTTAAATCTATAATATTTTTTTTATTAATTAATACAGATAATACACTTTCTTTTAATCTTCTTCCCTTACACAAAGGACATGTAAGTTCCACCATATATTTTCCAAGCCATTCTCTTATAAACTCACTTGTTGTTTCAAAATATCTTCTTTCTAAATTATTTAAAATTCCTTCAAATGGTTCGTATGAATTCATGTTATTACCACTTCTTGTTGAAAACTTAAATTCAATTGGTTCTTCTGTTCCGTTCAATACAATATCTAATTCTTTTTTAGTTAGATCCTTTATTTTCTTATCCATATCTATATTGTATTTTTTACAAACAATTTCCAATTTCTTTATGTATATGTTATATTCATCCATTCCTGCATAGGGTTCTATTCCACCACGTCTTAATGTTTTTTCTTTATCAGGTATGATCAAATCAACACTTATTTTTTGTTTAAAACCAAGACCCTTACATTCTGGACACGAACCATAAGGTGCATTAAAACTAAACAATCTAGGCTCTAACTCCTCTAAAGAAAAATCACAATGAGGACAAGCAAAAGACTCACTCATGACAATTTCGCTCCGTCCAGGAATATCAACTACAACTTTTCCTTTTGATAATTTACAAGCATACTCTAGTGCCTCATAAATTCTACTTTTTGCTTCAGCTTTTTTGATTATTCTATCAATTATAACAAAAATGCTATGCTTTTTGTTTTTTTCTAATTTTATTTCATCACTCAAATCATAATCTCTGTTATCTATCTTGACCCTTACATAACCATCTTTTCTTAAACTATCTAACAAATCTTTAAATGTACCCTTTTCACCATAAACTACAGGTGATTCAATAATTATTTTTGTTCCGTCTTCTTCATTCATTATTTGATTTGTCATTTCTTCTATAGATTGACTTGATATTGGTATATTATGGTTTGGACAATATGGAACACCAACTCTGGCATATAAAAGTCTTAAATAATCATATATTTCTGTTACAGTACCAACTGTTGATCTTGGATTATTATTTGTTGTTTTTTGATCTATTGAAATAGATGGTGAAAGACCTTCTATCGAATCAACGTCCGGTTTTTTTGTTCCTCCTAAAAATTGTCTAGCATATGAAGACAAACTTTCCACATATCTTCTTTGACCTTCTGCATAAATTGTATCAAAAGCAAGGGAAGATTTACCGGAACCTGATACACCCGTCATTACTGTTAATTTATTCTTTGGTATTTCTATATCAATATTTTTTAAATTATTTTCTCTTGCACCTTTAACTATTATTTTATCCACTTAAATCACACCTTTAAATACATTTTAACATATTTTAACATATAAATTAAAAAATGGTTATGTAAATTACAACCATTTTTTAATTATAATAAAACTCTACTATCTATTATGTATTGTTTATTATGTTCTATATAATCAACATAATTTTACAAAAAAATAGTATTAAACGAAAAAAACTCTTAAGATTTTTAATCTTAAGAGTAATATTTTATCTTACATTCTTTTTCTTAAAACCTTTTCCACAGTATTAAGATCAGGGCAAGAATCTTTTCCACCAGATTTTGTAGTTGAAAGTGATGCTGTTATGTTTGCAAAGTCTAATGAATCATGATATTTATAACCATTTGCTATTGCATATGTAAAAGCTCCATGGAATATATCTCCAGCACAATTAGTATCTATTGCTTTAAGACCTGAATTATATGCTGGTATAATTTCTACTTGTGAATCTTTTTCACAAATATATCCTCTTGGACCAATTGTTATTGCAATACCTTTTGCTTTTGGATATATTTTTTTCATTTTCAAGAACACTTCTTTATTATTTTCGTAGCTATCATCTATTTTCATATTAGTTATACCATTTGCGAAATCTTCAGAACAAATAATATAATCTATAAAATGACATAATACCCTTATTCCTTCTTTTGGTCTTCCGGCATCTATAATTGATTCTGCATTTTCATTGTTCTTAATTAATGCAATGGAATCATCAATATATTTTCCATCGGTCAAAATGAAATCATAACCTGTTTTACATTTAAAATCAAATATTTGAGGATATATATAATCACTTAATGATCTTGCTGTATTTATTGTTCTTGTTTTATCTTTTGTATTAATAATTATGTGACTAACAGGTGTCATAACCTTATCAGTTTTAAACAAATGATCTAAATTCATATTCTCTTTTTGTAATTGCTTATATACAAAATCGCCCGCAGGATCATTACCTATTTGTCCGTAAAAATCCACCTTACCCCCAAATCTTGATACAACACAGGCTGCGTTAGCAGCAGGCCCACCAGAATTATAGTTAATACCTATGAAATCATTTCTTCTGTCTTCTTCAATAAAACCTTCTCTACTTATGGTCTCATCTTGCGTACTATTACCAATTATTGCAATATTCTTCATCATTTTCCCTCCTTTCTTGCCTTCATATTATCATGACGAGTATTTTTAATATATACTTTTTTATCAAAAAGTGTTATAATCAACATGAATATTTTTTATATTAAATATAACCAGGAGGAATATATGAATGTTAGTTTTGATCTCTTAAGAATATTTAAAACCGTGGCTTACCATAAAAATGTTAGTAAGGCTGCTAAGGATTTATGTGTTACCCAACCATCAGTTACAAAAGCTATTAAAAAGTTAGAAAACGAACTTAACATAGTTCTTTTTGTAAGAGAGAAAAAAGGTATGGTTTTAACCGATATGGGAAAAACACTATATAGATACATTGTTGATTCGATTAATATCTTAGATAATGCTCCACTTATTGCAAAAAACATAAGTGAAAGTGATGTTGGTAAACTAAAAATTGGTGCAGGAGAATCGGTTACACGAAACATATTAAAAAAGACAATTATTGAATTTAAAAAATTACACCCGGGTATTACAATTGAAATTTATAATTCAAGTTCGGACAAACTATATAATGATTTAAGATATGGCAGATTAGATATAATCTTTATTAACTCAACAATTATTATAAATGAAAGCAAGTACATTACTTTTAAATTAACAGATATAGAAGATTGTTTTTTTACGGCGCCACAAATGTATAAAAAATTACAAAACGTAACAAACCTAAAAGAAATATTATCAGGTTCTTTAATTGTACAAAACGAAAATTATGATACAAGAACATTTCTAGAGACGATATGTATGAAAAATAATATTCAGCTTAAACCAACACTACAAATGGATAGGCATAGCTTGTTGGTTGAATTTGTTAAGGAAAACTTGGGTATTGGTTTTGCAACAAAACAGTATATAAAAGACTATTTAGATACAGGGGAATTAATGGAACTTAACGTTTCATTTAAAATAGAAAAAAGGCATATTAACTGTGTATACAAAAACAACAAAAACGAAAAAGTAAACAAATTTATAGAATTATTAAAATTTAATCTAAAAAATCAATAAAAAGCAATTAAATAAATTATAATTGCTTTTTATATTATTAATTTTTTTTCTTTAATTATATCTTTACGCTCATTTATTAGTTCACCATAAATAAACTTTTCTCCACTATTTAAATAAATTCCTTTTTTTATTAAATTTTTATCTATCATACCAATATTTAAATTCATTATTCTTTTTAATAATTGCTGAAATGTTTTATCTTCTCTTATATAAGACAAAACACTTTCTTTATCAAGGTCAAACTGAAAATAATTATCATTTTCATGGAATTTAGTAAAAAAAGACAATTCATAATCATATAATGGTAATAATTTTGCATTTTTATCATTAAAAGAAAACAAAAAATTATTTTCATGGCGATCTGTTTGAAGTGTAATAAAATCACATATTATCATTTTCTTTAAAGCTATTATTAGCTTTTCTTTACTTTCTTTATTAAGTACTACATAATCTTTTTCATTAAAGCTATATCTATCTAATGTTTTTAAATTTTCAATATCAGAAGAAAAGCGAACATTAAAATTGGTTATATATCCTATCTTTTGGTTTTTATTCGTAAATAGTTTTGATAATAAGACAATGTTTTTTGTATCATATGTTGCAGGAATACTATCAACCGTCTGTACTTTTAAATACTTGGCTACTTCTTGGCAAATAAGTTCATTTATTAAATAGTCTTCAATATTAGCAAACGCTTCTCTTACATGATATATAATATTGTCTTTTTTTATAAAATATTGTAAATAGTTATTTTGACAAAAAACATTTTTATAATCCTCTTCTGTTAAAGAATAATCTTCGTACTTATTTAAAAGCATTAATTTATTTTGATCAATATACATATTTATTTTCCAACCTTAAGTTCAAATATTATATCACGAAGTTCCATAGCTCTTTCAAAGTCAAGTTTACTTGCTGCATCTTTCATTTCTTGTTCTAATTCTTTTAATAATTTATCATTATTTGCTTTATCTTTTACATTTTTCTTTTTACTGTCTTCTATGTTAGCACTTACTATTTCTGTTATCTTTTTATTTATTGTCTTAGGAATAATATTGTGTTCTTCATTATATTTTTCTTGGACACTTCTTCTTCTTTTTGTTTCTTCAATAGCTGTTTTCATGGAATCACTAATAATATCACCATACATTATTACTCTTCCATCTTTGTTTCTTGCACATCTTCCTATTGTTTGAATTAAACTTCTGTGACTTCTTAAAAATCCTTGTTTATCAGCATCTAAAATTGCAACCAAACTAACTTCAGGAATATCAAGGCCTTCACGAAGTAAATTAATACCAACTAAAACATCATATTTTCCTTTTCTTAAATCATGTATTATTCTAAGTCTTTCTAAAGTTTTTACTTCGCTATGTAAGTAAGCTACTTTTATGTTTATATTTTTTAAATATGAAGTTAATTCTTCTGCCATTCTAATCGTAAGTGTCGTAACAAGCGTTCTTTCCTTTTTAAGTATTTGTTTTTGTATTTCATCAATTAAATCATCAACTTGATTAGTCGACTTTCTAACATCAATTTTAGGATCAAGCAATCCTGTTGGTCTTATTATTTGTTCAACAACATGATTATTAACTTTTTTAAGTTCTTCATCGCCTGGTGTTGCCGAAACATATATAACCTGATTAATTTTAGATTCAAATTCCTCATACATAAGTGGTCTATTATCAAGTGCAGAAGGTAATCTAAAGCCATAATCAACAAGCATTTGCTTCCTATTTCTATCTCCGTTATACATTGCTTTAACTTGCGGCAATGTTACATGAGATTCATCAATTACCATTAAAAAATCATCAGGAAAAAAGTCAATTAAACAGGTTGGTGTTTCTCCTTCTTTTTTTAATGCTAAATGTCTAGAATAATTTTCAACACCTGAACAAAAACCTGTTTCTGAAAGCATTTCAATATCGTACTTGCATCTTTGTTCCAAGCGTTCAGCTTCTAACAATTTATTATTTTCTTTGAAATATTTTAATCTCTCATCCAACTCTTCTTTTATATTTATTATTGCTTTTTTTAATTTTTCTTCACTTGTAACAAAGTGTGATGCCGGCATAATTGATATAAATTTTTTTTCTATAATTAATGCTCCTGTCAAACAATCAAATTCACAAATTCTATCTATTTCATCACCAAATAATTCTATTCTAATTCCATGACTTTTCTCATATATTGGAATTATTTCTATAACATCTCCTTTTGCTCTAAAGGTTCCTCTTGCTAAATCCATAGTGTTTCTTTCATACATCATATTAATTAATTTTTCCAATATTTTATTTCTGTCTATTATGTCCCCAACTTTTAAAGTTAGCATGTGATTTTCATATTCTTCCTTATCACCAATACCATATATACAAGATACCGAAGCAACAACTATAACATCTTTATTATTTATAAGTGATGATGTTGCATAGTGCCTTAATTCATCTATTTCATCATTTATTGATGCATCTTTCTCAATATATGTATCACTTGATGGAACATACGCTTCTGGCTGATAATAATCATAATAAGATACAAAATAGCAAACATGGTTATTAGGAAACAATTCCTTAAATTCAGCATATAATTGTCCTGCTAATGTCTTATTATGCGCTAAAACAAGTGTAGGCTTATTAACTTTACTTATTACATTTGCAATAGTAAATGTTTTTCCTGTACCAGTTGCACCTAATAAAACTTGATACTTTTTGTTTTCTTCTATACCATCAACTAATTCTTTTATTGCTTCTGGTTGGTCTCCTGTAGGTTTATAAGATGATTTTAATTCAAACATAAAATCCCTCCATAAGAAAAATACTATTTATTTTTAATATATTAATAATTTGTTACATTCTATCATTTTTATTTAAAAAAAACAATAAATTATAGAAACTAACTATCTTTTTTTATTGTTTTTATCTTTTCTTTTTTTATTACTTTATCAATAATCCCATTTTCAACTGTGTATATTGCCATTTTATATAATAATTTATTTATAATTCTAATTTTATTAGCCATCTCTGATGTACTCAATTGTTTATTTAATTTTATTTTATTACTAACCAAAGAGATAAAATTTCTTTCTTCATAAGATAAAAAAGTAATAATTGAATAGTCAATAAATTCTTCATTGTAATTATCAATAATATTGTAAAAACTATCTTTAGAATGATACTTTCTAACGTTAGTTGGTTTATTATATTCAACTTTATTATAATCATAGCTTTCACTTAAATCTTTTTTAAATTTATTTAAAATACGGCTTATTTGAGCTTGTGTAATGTCATATTTTTCACCAATAATCCGCTGATTTGTCTCTCCGTTTATATAATCTAGTATTATGTTTTTATTCCTAATACTATAGCTCTCTAATATCCCTTTTATTACAATTATTAATTCACATTCTTTTATATCATCTACAAAATCAGGTACTTTTATAAAATCTATACCATCATCATCTTTTATATAAATGCTTTCAACATTTATACCTGCATTCAACATATTTATTTCATCTTCAGCAATATTCAATAAAATTGATAATTCACTGATACTAATCTTTCTATTATACTTTTTTTCATATGTTTCACTTATATTACTAATAATGTTTAATAAATCTAGTTCTTTTCTTCCATAACTAATAACTCTGCATTTTGTTCTTAAATATGTTTTTATATATCCATCAATAATTGAGACTGCATATGATGAAAATTTAACATTTTTACTAATATCATAATTGTTAACTGCATATACAAGACCCACTATTCCTTCTTGAAACACATCATCATACTTATCAACACTATTAATTCTACCAGCAAAATATTTATTAATCGCATGTTTAACAAGACTTATATTAGCTTTAATTATTTTTTCCCTAGCTTCTTTTGTATTAATTTTAAATAGTTCTAATGTTTCTTTTTCATCCAATGGACTAAATTCATCAGATTTTATATTTTGTAATACAAAACTGTTCATAATTATCACCACCTAAACAAAATTATTATGCTTATTATTATTTATCTTAGCAAGTATAATTAAATATTCATTTGTTTTTTACTAATTCTTTTATTATAATTTTGTTGCTTTCTATTACTTTTGTTGCCAATCTTAATATTAATTTTTCTAATAATGGTTTTGCACGTGCACATAAGGTTCTACTAGATTTTCTTTTGCCATATTTAGGATAGTAAGCTAATAAGATTTCTTTTTCTTTATCACTAAATATTTCATCTATTGTTTCATCTACTAAATTTCTATCATAATTATTTGTAACATCATAAATTGTATCGTTTGTCTTAAACATTTTGCTTGAATCAACAAACTTTGGATTATAATTCAATTCTTCTTTTAACTTGTTTTTAAATTTTATAATTGTGCGTGAAACATGTGCTTGACTCATATTGCATATTTTTGCTATCTTTGTTTGTTCATACTCATCAATATAATATAATTTTATTGCTTGTTTCTTATCATCATTAAATTCATTTAATACTTTTTCAATAATCATTTTAATTTCAACAGATAAAATTTCATCTTTTGTTTCACTAATCATAGCTTTCAAAGAAACTGGCTTTTCATTATTAATTACCATATTTTCTAAACTTATAGTATTTAGACCCAACAATTTTTTATTAATATCATCAACTGAAATATTAAGTAAATTTGATATGGTGTCTTCACTTATTGGTAATCCTTTATTTTTATAATATATCTCTGATATATAATTAATACTATTTTGAAGGTTTATTGCTGATCTTGAAGGCCTAATAATCTTCTTTTTTTCTCTTGAAAAAATTCTTATTTTTCCTTCAATAATTGGTATTGCATATGTCGAAAACGAAGTTCCGTAATTAGAATCATAATTATTTATTGCTTCAATAAGACCCAGTGCACCTTCTTGAAATGCATCTTCATAATCTTCTTCTTTAACTAACGTATTTAAATTAATTTTTGATAATACATACTTAATAAGTTTTAAATTAGCCTTAAATATTTTTTCTTTAGCTTCCTTCGTTCCTTCTAAAAATAGTATTTTTATCTCTTCATTTGTAATCTGATTAAACTCTTCTGACTTTATATCTTTTAGTATAAATCTATCCATATTACTATCTATTAACGTTTCTTTTATTTATCATCAGTTTTTTAGAAAGCTCACCAGTACTATTTAATATATTTGATGCAAATTTAGTTATCATATCTAATCCACTATTTAAATATTTTGTAATTATATTAGAATCAACTTTAAACATTTCTGATAATTCTTCAATCGTATACATCTTATCATCAACATATCCTAAAGCTAATAATAACAAAACTTGAGTTTTACTATCTGTCAAATTATTAATTAATAATCTAACACTATCTTTATTTTGTTTAAAGACTTCATAATGAAAATCATTATAACTTTTATTTGCTTTAGTCTTTTTATCAAAATCATCTTTGTCTACATAATATAAATTATCTTTATTAATAATTTGTTCTTCACTTTCGTTTTCTTCTGTTATTGAATTATTTTGCTTTCTAATTTCATCAATACTCATTGGTTTACTGCATTTGTTTTTTAATTCAAAATCCGGATATGCCATCATTATTTTTTTAGTAAAAGGTAAAGTAAATATTGAAATATAATCTAAATCAATTTTTTCACCACTAGGATTCATATATCCTATGTTTGGCCATTTAATTTGATAAACATCATAAAGTATTCTTACATCAGTTTTTTCAATATTTGAAATTAATTTATCTAATTCTTCTATTGTAATATCTTCATTAAAAACTGAATGCATATCATCTAAATCTAGCTCTTGTTTATGTTTAATGAAATGATCATTAATTTCTTCGCGTGTTAATGACACCCATTTTTCAAATCTTGGTACCTGCAGATAATATTTATAAGCCAAATCTTTTTCACCTAATTCATGAAAAAATAAACCTATTCTTCGTATATTATAACTACTGTTATGTTCAATATCTTGAGCTACCATAAAATCAAATTCTTTAATAGCTTCATCTTTTTTACCAAGTAAATAAAGAGCCTTCCCTTCCAATGACATTTTCCTTAAAATATTAGGTGTAATCTTATTCCCTTCAATATTTTTAAGTTCTTCTAAACATTCTAAATAATTACCACTGTCGAAAAAGATTAAGGCCTTAGTATAAAAAGCATCATAGTCTTTTTCATTTTTATCAATCGATTCATTTAAAAGACTAAATGCCATGTCATCCTTGCCAAGAAAGTGATAACACAAGGCTATTTTACTTTTATGATAATTTTTTTTATAATCAACTTTCCCACACTCAGAAAAAGTCTTAAGAGCTTCTTCATATCTTTCTTGAATAATGTAATTTTCACCTAATTCACATAAAACATTATAATCTGAATTATATTTTAAAGTTTCTTTATAATACTTTTCAGCAAGCTGTAATTTACCACGCTTTTGATATATTGAAGCTATATTATAATTAGCACAATATAATAAATAATTATCTTGCGTCATATTTAATAACTTTTTATATATTTCTAGTGATTCCTTAAGTTGAAATGGTGTTCCATTTTGTAATTCTGCTGCTTGTTTAAATAAATTATTAATGTATGAATTTAATGATTCATTTTTAATATCAGTTTTCTTTTCTTCAAAATTTTCTATTTCTTTTTCGTCCGTTATTTCATAACATACTATTTCATCATTTTCAATATTAGTAAAATCATATCTACCATTTTCATCTTTTTTAACGCAATTATAAAATTTCTTAATATTAGTATCTCTTACTAATATTTTTTCATCAATAATATTATTATCTTTATCTATCTCAGTAATTCTATAAACATAACACTTTTTTGTAATTGAACCTTTTTCATATATATTACCAAAGAAAACATCAGCATTTGATAACTTACATTTTGAAACAGTTTTTGATACAACTAAAAATCTACTATTATTTAAAATATATTTTGTATTTAAGATTTCTTTATTATTATCTTTTATTAAATCATAAATTTCACCTATATCATTAATACACTTTTCTTTTTTTATTTCTTTTTTAGTAATAGTTATTTTTTTATTTTCTAATTGTTTATTAGCTTCTTCATTTTTCTCTTCACTAATTTGTTTTAAATATTTTTTTATTTCTGATTGGCACATTGATATATAATTTTTTGTTGTGTTTACTGTTATATTTAACTTTAATGCAATTTCTTCGATTGTTAATTTATTATAGTAGTAATCTTTAAATGCTATTATTTGTTTTTCTGATAAATTACTAATAATTAAATCTAAGGCACACTCATCTAAACTATCTAGCATTTCTTTAAAATTTATACTTTTCGTTTTTTTATTTACATATTTATTTTCTTTTTTTAATTTTAATTTTTTTTCACCATTAAGTATACCTTTAATTTGCTTTTTTATATTATAATTAGTTGTATACATACTACTTGATTTTATACCTGTTGATGCTGCAATTTCATCAATTGACTTTTTTTCTTTACCATTTAAACCATAATAACACTCTATAATTAATTTGTTTTTACAAGATAATTCATCAATAGCTTTTAAAACTTCTTCTTTAGTATAACCTTCAAATTCATTAAAAAAATTATCTTTCTTATCTTGGTTTATTTTTGTTCCCTTCTGTAATTTTAGTGTCTTCTTACCACTTAAAATATCAATCACAAATTTTTTTGTATTAACTGCTGCCTGATAAACATTAGAATAATTTAAATTAAGTACTTCTGCTATTTCCTTTATAGAAATTTGACTTTTTCCATTTACACCATATAAGTATTCCATAATTTCTTTCTTTTTTTGGGGTAAAACATTAATAATACTTAACACACTTTCCTTACTATATCCTACAAAATCATCTTCAATGTTGTAATTATTTTTTCTTTTTGTTTTATTTTCTCTTTCCATATTTTCACCATTTTCTATCACTTTTAATGCCATTTTCTCAACTAATTTTTCTATCAAAATATATGCTTTCCATTTTATATTTTCACTTTGTATAGTTTTTTTTAATTCTTTTATTGATTTTGGATAAAAACAGAATAATATTTCCTTTTCATCATCTGTAAATATTTCATCTATCGTTTCATCTATCATTTTTTTATCATAAAAACTTATTTTATCGTATATTGTTTGTTTAACTCTTTTTATTTTGCTATTTTCTTCTACATACATTGGATTATATTCCAACTCTTTTAATAATTCTCGTTTAAACCCTCTTAATATTCTACTTACTTGTGCCTGGCTTAAAGATAACTTTTCTGCTAATTCTGTTTGCGTTATAAAACCTGTGTAATACTGTATTATCGCTTCTTTTCGTTCGTTTGGATATTTATTTAATACCTTTTCAACAACTAACTTTGTTTCTACTAGTGACATATCATCATAATCATAACTAATTAAATTTTCTAATCCACATTTATTATCAGCACTCAAACTAGATGAGTTCATATTAACATCAAAACTTAAAATATCATTACTAGAAATTGCTTGCGCAATTTCACTTTCTGATGTATTAAGTAGCGTTGATAACATTTTTGTGCTAATTTGTTTCCCATACTTTTTTTCATATGCATCAATTAATAATGCAACTCTATATTTTAAATATGTTGCTTTTCTTGATGGTTTTATTAAATAAGATTTATCTCTTAAATATCTTTGTATTTCACCTTTAATCATTGGAACAGCATAAGTTGAAAATTCCACATTATAATCTAAATTAAACTCTTTTATTGCCTTTAGAAGACCAACTAATGCTTCTTGAAACATATCTTCATAATTTTGATTAGTAATTTTTTGTGAAAATTCTCCTAATACATACTTAACAAGTGGAATATTACTTTTAAATATTTTTTCTTTTGCCTCTTTTGTTCCCTCTAAAAACAATTTTTTTATTTCTTCGCTTGAAATTGTTTGAAATTCTTCTGATTTAATATTTTGTAAGCTAAATGTCTTCATGGTATCACCTATTTACTTATTTATATAAGCAAAGATATTATACTTATAATTATTCATATGTCAAAAATATTTAATTAATTAAAAAACCTTTTCTATACTTAGAAAAGGGCTTTTTAATACTATTTTTTTGATATATCATCTGCTGCTATAATACCTGTTGCTGCTGCTGTTACAATATTTCCTGCCTTACCACTACCATCACCAATAAAATAAATATCATAATCTTCTAACTTAAATTTGTTATTCGTTGTTATTTCATTTGAAAAGAATTTTATTTCAGGTCCATAAAGAAGTGTTTCATCATTATTTACTCCTGGTATTATTTTATCTAATTTTTCTAAACCTTCTAATATATTTGTAATTATTCTATGTGGTAATACTAATGCTAAATCACCTGCTACACAATCCTTTAATGTCGGTGATATGAATCCTTTATTTATTCTATGCATCTTACTTCTTCTTCCACTTCTTAGATCTTTAAGTGTTTGAATAATTGGTTTTGAATCACCCAAAACATTTGCTATTCTTGCTATTGACTCACCATACAACCTAGTGTTCGTAACTGGTTCTGTTAAGTTTACTTTGCTTATAAAAGCAAAATTGGAGTTAGCTGACTTCTTTTCTTTTAAAGCATGTCCATTTACACATATATATCCATAATAATTTTCTTTTGTTACATACCCTCCTGGATTTGTACAAAAGGTTCTTATCTCATCTTGATAAGTATCAGTTTTAATAAATATTGTTGGATCATAAATTACGTTTGTTAAATCCTCAAGAATTTCTTTTCTTACTTCTACTCTTACACCGATTTCAATGCTTTGTGATGTATATTTAATATTATACTTATCTGCTAATTCCTGGACCCATTTAGCGCCTGTTCTACCAGGTGCAATAATAACATTTTTAGCATTTACATTATATTCTTTATTTCCTTTTTTATAAATTACTTGATGATTAATTTTTGATTTTGAACAAATATCTATAACATTTGTTTTTTCTTTTAATTCACAACCTGCTTCTTTTAAATATTCCGTGAAATTTTTAATATAAATTGGTAATTTATCACTACCTAAGTGTTTTTGTTTAATAAGCATTAATCTTGCTCCAGTTAAAGCTACCTGTTTTGATATTTCCTGCGCTTTTTTATTATCACTAGGATATATTTTACTATCCATACCAAACTTATTAAATATTTTTTCTGTTTCATCTATTACTTCGTATGCTTCTTCCTCGCTCATATACTTAAACAAATCACTTTTTCCTAATTTTGGAATAAAATTAAGTTTCCCATCAGAAAAAGTACCTGCCCCTCCATAACCTGATAATATATTACAAGGATTACAATTAGCACAAGCTGTTTTTTTAACATTCATTGGACAAATCCTTTTTTCAGCAAAATTACCTTGATCCAATAATAATATTTTTAATTTTTTATTATTTTCTAATAATCTATATGCACTAAATAATCCGGCAGGCCCTGCACCTATTATAACTACATCATACATAATTATCCTCCTACATTAATTTTAACACCTTATAGAAAAAATAACAACAAAGTGAAAACAAAGGTATAATACCTTTGTTTTTTTCTATCTATTATAGAAGCTTGAACCAAGTGGTGGAAATACAATTACTTCTCTTGGGTCAAACACGTGTCCCATAAAACCATCGCTTCCATAATAACTATAATAGTCTGTATACCACCTACCAGTTGCTAAACTAAGATGTAAGTGTGGCCCAGTTGAATTTCCTGTATTTCCAGATTTTGCTATTACTGTATCTTTTGTTACAATTTGCCCTACTGAAACAAGAATTTGATCCAAATGACAATAATGTGATGTATAATATCTTCCATTTATTTCATGATGCAATATTATTTGATTTCCACAACTTGAATATGGTTGTGGTACTGTTTTTGCAACACGACCGGTTGCAACAGCATATACATTAGAACCTGTCGGTGTTGCTATATCAATTGCTGGGTGATTATCTGCACTTCCATATAAAGTGCGCCATCCATAATTGCTTGATATTCTTCCGCTTACTAAAGGCCTATAAAATGTTGTTCCACTTGGCAAATAACCTCCAGATGATGAACTAGATGCATAAATTCTATTTAAACAAGTTGTCTGTGTCTCATTGTTTTTACATCCTAATTTCTTTAAATATGAAATTGTGTTTTGCATTTCTTTTATTGATTCAGAAAGAGATATACCCTCATTATTTAAATAGTTTTTAGTTTTGTTAAGTTCTGCTATTTGGTTATTTAAATCCTTTTCAAGTGCCGCTAATTCATCCTTTCTTTTTGATAATTCTTTCTTTATTTCTTCATTTTGTCTTATCATTTCATTCATTTCTTCAATGGTTTTTTTATTATATTTACTTATTTGCTCTGTAACTGATAATCTATATATTAAATCAGTAATATCCTCTGCACCCATTATGTATTCAAGTATTGCTATACCACTTGAAGATACTTCATAATATCTCATTAACTCTTTTATTTGTTCGTTTTTTTTCTTTATTTCCTCTTCTAACATTTCACTTTCTTTTGTTTTGGCATCTATTTCTTCATTTATTTTTGCTACTTGTGAATATATATCATTGATTTTTGATTTTATATTATTAATTTCCGCTTCAGTTTTTTGTTTTTGAGCATTATTACTTTCTAATTCAGTTTGTGTTCTACTAAGTTCTGCTTCCCATTCTGATATTGTTTTTTCTTTTGCTATTACAGTTGTTACTGGTATTATTAAAATTAGTAATAGTGTTATTAATACTATTTTCTTATTTATCATATTTTTAAATACTTCCTAACAGCTCTATAACTACCAAACATACCAACAACAATTCCAAGGCCTAACAAAATAAGTGAAATAATATAAATAAAAGGTTCTACTTTTACTAGTTTGAATAATTCTGAAAAAATTTGACCATTAAAATGCTTATAAATTGCTGTATAACCATATAATGTTGCAACAATGGGTATTATCGATCCTATAAAACCAAGTATTAAACCTTCTATTACAAATGGTTGTTTAATTGAAAAATTAGAAGCCCCTACTAATCGCATTATTTCTATTTCTCTTTTTCTTGAAAATATTGTTATTTTAATTGTGTTAGTTATCAAAAATAATGAAACCAACACAAGCGCAATCATTGCTACAATCATTCCTTTTTCAACAACTTTAAATGCCGAAAGAAGAGAATCAACTATACCTTGCCCATAATTTGTCTTTTCAATTAGTTTTAATTGTTGAATTTTTTTTGCAGAACTAGAAATTTTTTCGGCATCTTTTACTTTAATTAAAAATGTGTCATATAAAGGATTTGTATCATCTGACCACGTATCTATTATCGCTGCAAGATCATCTGATGAACTTTTCATTTCCTGTGCTATTTCTTTTCTTGTTTGATAAGTAACAGATTCAACATTCGAAATCTTTTTAATTTTATTTTCCAATTCATTTTTTTCTTCTTCTGTTGCTTCTAAATTAATAAATGCTACAATTGTAAAATCATCTCTTACTACTTTAGTAATATTTTCAATATTACTTGATGCTATTAATGCAATTGCTACAATAAGAAGAGTTATTGTTATACATGATATTGATGCAATTGATAAACTAAGATTTCTACCTACGCTTTTGAAACCATCTCTTATATTTCTTTTAAATATTCTTATCGCTCTCATAATTAATATAACTTCCTTTCTCATAGTCCTTGATTAGTTTACCTTTATCAAGTAGAATAACTCTTTTTTTCATCTTATCAACTATAACTCTATCATGAGTAGCCATAACAACTGTTGTTCCTAAGTCATTTATTTTTTCAATTAATTTCATTATTTCTAAACTTGTATCCGGATCCAAATTACCTGTTGGTTCATCACATATCAATAACTTTGGCGAATTTACTATAGCACGAGCTATTGCAACCCTTTGTTGCTCACCACCAGACATTTGATCAGGATAACTTTTTGCTTTTGATTTTAATCCAACAAGTTCTAAAGCTTTTAATACTTTTTTTCTTACCTCTGTATTAGGAAGACCATACATCTCAAGTGCAAACGCCACATTTTCATATGCTGTTAATTTAGTTAATAATTTATAGTCTTGGAACACTATTCCTATTTTTCTTCTTAATTTATATACTTTACTATTTTTTACCTTAGCAACATTTATACCACCAACATATATTTCTCCTGCTGTTGGTTTTTCCTGTCTATAAAGCATTTTAATTAATGTTGATTTCCCAGATGCTGTTGCACCTATTACAAATACAAATTCTCCTTTTTTAATCTCCAAATTAAGATCATACAGAGCATTTACACCATTTTTGTATGTTTTTTCAATATCTTTAAATTTTATAAACTCCATTTATTTCACTTCCTTCTAAAACTTCTTAATTCCATAAACTCCTATTGATTGATAAGCATCTGTAGTTAAAACAACAGCTTTTGGATCGATTTCATAAACCCCATCTTTAACTTTAAAATAATCACTGTTAGATACAATACACATAATCATTTCGTCTTTTTTATATGTGTAGCCACCTTTTGTCTCAATAAGGGTAACTCCTAATTTCAATTCATTTAATAAGTAATTACATATTTCATTATCTTTATTAGTTGTTATATAAACAGCTTTATTTCTTGATATACCAAGCATTACTTTATCAACTATGACATTCATTATATAAAGTATTATTAGTGCATATAAAACCCTTGTTACACCAAAGAAAAAACCACCTAGAATAACAATAATACCATCTACTATTAAAAGTGATGTGCCTATTGATACTTTAAAATATTTTGAAATAATTTGGTTTAATATGTCTGTTCCACCCGTTGTATAGCCGCTTCGAAAAATAATTCCAGCAGCAAAACCAACACATACGCCACCAACTATTGATATTAATAACAAATTATCATTTTGAATAACAATATAATTTCCTACACCACTCGTTAACTTAATAAACAAAGGATATAAAATTGATCCTACTACTGATTTTATAGTCATCTTCTTTCCTAAAAGGATTAAACTTAATATCAAAAGAAAAATGTTTACTATAAAAACAAATGTTGATGGATTAATCTTATTTTTTAGTAGAATTGAAATTCCTGTAACTCCACCATACACCAAATCATTTTCTATAAATAATAAATTATATGCTAAAGAATATATTAAAACACCTAAAATAAGATAAAAATAATTTCTTATAACATGTTCACTTTCTATCCTTTTTAATATATCTTGACTACCTATTAATTTCATTTTTCCAAATAGCCTCATTAAATCACCCCTTTAAATTAGCTTCTATAAACTCATCAATATTACCATCTAAAATTTTATTAACATTTGATGACTCAAAATTTGTCCTATGATCTTTTATTAATGAGTAAGGATGCATAACATAACTCCTAATTTGTGAACCAAATTCAACTTTATTATGGTCACTTTTTATATTTTTAATATTATCTTCTTGTTCTTTCAATCTTATTTGATATAACTTACTTTTTAATACTTCAAGAGCAATTTCTTTATTTTTTATTTGACTTCTTTCGTTTTGACAAGTAACTACTATACCAGTTGGGATATGTGTTATACGTACAGCACTATCTGTTGTATTAACACCTTGTCCACCTGCTCCACTACTTCTATAAACATCTATCTTAAGTTCATTTTCTTTTATATCAATATTTATATTATTATCTATTTCAGGTATTACATCAACTGCTGCAAAAGAAGTATGTCTTTTATGATTTGAATCAAATGGTGATAATCTAACTAACCTATGAACACCCTTTTCATTTTTTAAATATCCATATGCATATTTCCCTTTTACAATATATGATACACTCTTTATCCCAACTTCCTCACCTGGTTGTTCATCTATTTTTTCATATTTATATCCCTTTTTATCAAAATATTTTAAATACATTCTATTAAGCATCATAGCCCAATCACAACTTTCCGTTCCACCTGCTCCGGCATGAAGTTCAAATATAACATTATTATTATCATACTCACCAGATAAATATGTATCTATTTCTTTCTCCTTTAAAGAATTTAAAACTTCTTCATATAATTTTTGAAATTCAATTTTAATTTCTTCATCTATGTCATCATTAAATTCTACATATTGATTAAGAACATCTATATCTTTTTTTAATTTATGCATAGAATTACATATATCATCTATATCATTTAATTTCTTTGTAATTTCTTCTGCATTTTTCACATCATTCCATATATCTTTTTTTTCAATCTCTTTTTTTAAATTTTCTCTTTCTTTTTCTAGCTTTTCTAACTCAAAGTCCCCTCCATATTTGGTTATATAATTTATTTAAATTTTCTATATCTTTATTGCTAAACATAATACTCACCCATTATCCAGTATAACATATTTTCTGCTTTATTTAAACAAAAAAAAAGATAAATACAACAACTATTTATCCTTTTGTATTAATATGTATTTTTTCTTGATATTCTTGACGAAATTGTACATAATATTTCATAATTTATTGTCCCACATTTACTAGATAATTCTTCCAATGTTATTCTCTCATTATCCCAAATTATCACTTCATCACCAATTTTTACACCATCTATATTTGTTACATCAACCATAAAACTATCCATACAAATATTACCAATTATGTTTGCTTTTTCTCCGTTTATAATTACATAGAAATTATTAGATAGACTTCTTCTAAAACCATCTGCATAACCAATTGGAACCGTTGCTATCTTTGTTTTCTTATTTGTTATATATGTTCCACCATAACTTATTTTTTTACCCTTTTCAATTTCTTTTAAGAATATAATTTTTGATTTTAATTTTGCTATTGGTTTTATTTTTATTTTATCATAAGTATCAAAAGATGCCTTGTATCCATATAAAATAATACCCGGTCTTACTAAATTATAATATGCTTCAGGAAAGTTTAAGATCCCATTAGATGCACATGCATGTACATACTTTATTTCTTTTAAAACTTCCTTGGCAAAATTTAATCCAATATCGAATAGTTTTATCTGCTTTTTTGTATACTCATAATCAGTATCTGCGCAAGAAAAATGAGTATAAATTCCTTCAACTATAATATTTTTAGGTAACATACTTAAAAACTCTTTCACTTCATATGGGCTTATGCCTGTTCTACCCATACCTGTTTCAAGTTCTAAATGAATCTTTAAATTTCTTTTTTTTACTTTGTTTATAAATTCTTTTGAACACACACCTATTGTTATATTATTTTTAATTATTTTATCTATCTCGGTTTCATAGGGTTGGTTTAAAACAAATATTTCTTTCTTATATCCAATATTTCTTATTTCTACAGCTTCATCAACGGTTGCCACAGCAACTATTTTAAATTCATTTAATATATCTAAATTATTATTTATATATGTTCCATAGGCATTAGCCTTCACAACTGGCATTATATCAACTTTTGAACCAATCATTTTTTTTATTTGTTCAATATTAATTTTTAAATCATTTAAACTAACTTCCATACACGCAGGTCTTGTTATGTTCATAAATTCACCCTTTACTATATAATATAGTATTCAACTTAAATTTTATTACATATTATCCAAACTAATTTTGGCATCCGCCCTATCTTCTAAAAGATTAGGATTTTCAATTATATACTCTAATATTTTAAATGCTTTAATCATATAAAAACCATCTGCTATACGCTCATCAAAATTAATGCCGAATTTTACGGTTTTAATTATCTTTTCTTTTCCGTTTATAACTTTTATATTATCTTTTATTTCACCAATAGAAGTTATTGAAGAGCAAGTGCCAAAATTTGTATTATTGTGATAAATGGAATCAGATTTTAATGAACCTATATCAGTTACTATAGCTGATGAAAAATATAAATTATCTTCTTGTAAACTCTTTGGTAAAACGCCTACTTTATCTGTCCACTTTAACACACCTACCAAAGGAACTCTTATAATATTAGGTAATTTACCAATAACATCAATCGCAGAATTTGCACCCTTCCTTTGCATTTTTTTTGCTCTTAATTCTTTTACTTTATCTCCTATCTTTTTTGAGATAATATCTATATTATCATCTGGTTTTATATCTACTAACATCATTACTTCTTCAGAATCATCTTCAAATTCTACTTTTGCAACAAATGATATAATAACGTTTGTATGTTCATACATATGTCTATTAGCTACATATCTATTTAGTTTTGGCCTATTATATAGTGTTTTTGCGAGCGCCATAACAAATGCATGAAAATATGTGATTTTTTCACCATTTTGTCTTTTTTTATCCACATAATTGACTAAATTAGTGGCATTAATATCTGTGTTTAAAAACACATCTGCATCACATCTTCTTGGTTTTAAATCAATCAATATCTGACTCATACCACCTATCTTTATTCTTTTACTTTCTTTTCTCGACATTTGACTATACTCCTTATACCTAATATTAGTTAAAATTTTAACTCTTTTCTCAAAATTTCCTTAACTTCTTCCAATGGTTTATCATTTGCTATATTAATAACATTAATAGTTTCGTATTTTTCTTTAACCTCTTCAGCCATTTTTAAGTACATATTCTGTTGAGCAATACTGTTATCTAAAGAGTATTTTGAAGCCGCAAAAACAGCTTTACCATCTCTTTTTAATCTTTCTACATACAAATTTGTATTTTCTAAATACAATGTAATATAATATATTTCAAAATCTAGTTTGCTAAAGTCATACAACAATTTTTCATATACATCTGTAAAATCATATTCCTTTTTACCCAAACGGCAATAGTTTTCCTCTGTAAAAAAAGTTCTATCAAAAAGTAAATTAATACTACAATTCTCTAATTTTTTAATATAATCTAGCAAATTAATATACATATCATGTGCTTTTTTCTTGCCAGAAAACGATGTGTCCTTGGTACCACTTAATCTATATAAATTTGTACATGGTAGTGAATTTCTTAAAAAATCAGTAATTGTTGTCTTACCAACACCTTGTGGTCCTTCTACCACTATTAATTTTGAATTTGCCATAAAAAATCTCCTTTATCATTTTATATAATTATAACACAATTAACAGAGCATTTTCTTATTTTTTTAAATAAAAGAATAATAAATATGATATAATAAATAGGAAAAAGAGATAAAAAGGTGATAAAATGATAAGTTTTATAATATGTGAAGATAACAAAGGAGCAACAGAGATATATAAAAGAATAATAAATAAAGCGTTGATAAAATATGACATAGAATATAAAATTTATACATTTGAAAAATATAATGAGAAATTAAAAAAAATAATAGAAGAGCCACAAGAATTAAAAATATATATAATGGATCTTGCAATGCCAGTAAAAAGTGGTATAGAAATAACAAAGCAAATAAGAAAACAAGATTGGGATAGTCAAGTAATAATACTAACAGCACACGAAGAATTAGAATTAAGAATGTTAAAACAAAAACTATTGATAATAGATTTTATATCAAAATTTGAAGATTATGAGAAGAGATTAACAGAGACAATAAAATTAATAATAAAACAAAGAAAAAGTATGAATACAATAATAGTGAAATCAGAAAAGATAATTCACAAAATAAAACTAGAAGACATATTGTACATATATAAAGAAAATGGAAGTGCAAACACAAATATAGTAACCAAAACAAAAGAATATAAAGTAAGAGAAAGTTTAATTAAATTAGAACAAAAATTAGATAATAGATTCTGTAAAACACACAGAAGTTGTATAGTAAACAAAGATAAAATAAAAAAAATAAATTTTAAAGAAAAAGAAATAAGCATGGAAGGGAATAAAAAAGTAGATTATTTATCACGAAATTACAAGAAGAATCTGAAGGTGTAACAATGGAAATAGAAAAAATATTATATAGTATAATAGGAGGAATATTTCAAGGATTAGGGACAAGTATAATAATAAAACGCCAAATACCAGAAATAAGTACCAAAAGATTTATAATAATAAACATAATATTAATGATATATGGATCAATATCAATTTTATATATAGATAATGAATTTAGATTTTTAAGTTTTTTGATGGTTGTAACAATAACAATATATTTTATAGTAAAAATAAGAGATAAAAGAGCAATATTATATGCATTTATAACAGAAATAATAAATTCAATATCAGAAATAGTAATATCAATAGTATTGCTATTAATAATAGGAATAGATTCAAAATTAATGATAACAGATTATAAAATCAATTTAATAGCAAATATAAGTATGTCAATGTTTGGGATCATACTAATAATGTTTAAAAAAACGAAAGAGATAGCAAAGAAGATAATAGGATTATTTGAAAAAAATAAAAAATTAATAAATTATTTTTATGTGTTTATAGTAGTATTGTATTTATTGGTATTAAAAAATGGATTTGAGTTTTTAGTAAAAACAAATTACTATATAAATGTGTTATTTATACTAGGATTATTTGTTATTTTAGTAATGATGATAAGTAATGAGAGAAAAAAAGAAAGTTTAAAAGAGCAATATAAACAAATGTTAAGTTATGTAACCAAATATGAAAAAATAATAACAGAACAAGGCAAAGCAAATCATGAATATAAAAATCAATTAATGGTAATAAGAGGATATGCTCAAATGAATAATATACCGAAGTTAACTGCATATTTAGATTCAATAATAAAGGATTATAAGAAAACACAAAGTAGTTACTTAATAAAAGAATTAAATAAGTTTCCAGAAGGAGGAATAAAGGGATTATTATATTATAAGTTATCAATGATGGAAGATGAAAAGATAAAATATATAATAGATGTTGAAAGTGGTATAAAAACAAAGTTAAAAGGATTAAAAGTAGAAGAATATAAAAACATAACAAAAATATTAGGCGTATTATTAGATAATGCAATAGAATCAAGTAAGAAATCAAAAAAGAAGAATGTAATAATAAACGTAGAAAAAAGTAAAAACGAAGTAATATTTAGTGTTTCAAACACGTACAAAGGAAAGATAAAAATAGAAAAGATAGGTACAGGATACACAAGTAAAGGAACAAAGCACGGATACGGACTTAAGTTAGTAAAAGACATAATAGAAAACAATAAAGGATATGGTATGAATAATTATTTAGAAGATGATTATTATGTTTGTAAATTAAAAGTTAATATTAATAGGAAAACAAAAAGAAGTTAATCTATAATGATTAACTTCTCTTTTTATCTTTCTATCATTGATTTAGGCATTTGTGGTTCATCAATGAAAACAAATGCACATCCTGCTGTAGCAGCACTTGCTACTAAAGCCCCTAATGCTGAAACTACTGAAATAACTATAGCTTTCATGTTTTTACCTCCTTATAATTAATTTATCTAAACACTTTAATTTGTGTTTAAACCATATGTTTTGTAATTATTATAAGGCATTTTAAAAGCCTTATATGTTAATGGCAATATTAATATACATTCTATTACAACACCTATTGTTAAACAATTAATTATTAAGTTGTTTTTGATTATTAATGAAAAAACTAAATATATTAGTAAAACCATTATTGATAGAAGTTTATATTTTAATCTACGCTGTTTTTTTATTAATGGTCGTTTTTCTGTATCTGCAGGTGCATAAATTAAAAATAATACTAGCATTGATATGTAAATAATAGTTATAATCAACTTTGGTATTATTAGAATGCTACATAAGTAAGCTCCAAGAATAAAAATCAATAAAGAAAAGGTAAGACAGTGCCAACTTTTTGATGCATGCATTCCAAATGCAAATAAACGAATAAAATTATAAGTTAATAATAGTAAAATTAATTCCTTGAAGATATTAAATATAATTGCGACTAAAAATATTACAATAGCTTTAGTAATAGTTAAATATAAACCTTCAATACCATACATTATTTCATCTATTTTCTCTTTGCTATAATTCTTGTTTTTATTTGTAATTTCTTTTTTTATATATTTTAAAAAACGTTTTTTCATACAGCACCTCGTCTTTTATAACGCAATTATATATTATAAAAATTTCTTTTTAATATTTCTTTTATCTAAATTCAAATTAATTACTGTAAAAGGAAAACAAATGATTTTTTTTGAAATAAAATGCACTTTATAACAAAAAAACTACCTTTTAAATCAAAAATATAAAATCAGATTATATTTTTGATAATATTATATTTGGGTATTTTTTGTCGAATTTTGACGTATCATTATTATTGAAAAATCAAGCCCACAAGCGTTATATTATTTATGTAATAAGAAGGGAAGCGAGGTGTAATAAATGAAGTTAGGAAGAATCAAATGGTTTAATAACGAAAAAGGTTATGGCTTTATTGAATTAGAAAATAGCGAAGATATTTTTGTTCATTATTCTGCAATAAAACAAGATGGTTATAAAACTCTTTCTGAAGGCCAAATAGTTGAATATGAGCTTATTAAAACCGAAAAAGGTTTACAAGCTATTAATGTAAAAGAAGTATCAAATGCTACTGTTTGTTAGTAGCATTTATTTTTATAATATGTTATAATTATGTCAAGGAGGATTTGATATGAAATATAATATTCGTGGTGAAAATACAGAAATAACTTCATCAATAAGAAAATATATCGAAGAAAAAATAGGAAAGTTAGGCAAGTATTTTGAAGATTCTGATTTGTTAAATGTTAATGTTTTAATTAAAATACGTGGTAAAGAACAAAAAATTGAAATTACTATACCTGCTTCCCATTTTACATTAAGGAGCGAGGAGTCACATGAAGATTTATATGCCGCAATTGATCTTACAGTTGATAAATTAGAAAGACAAATTAGAAAAAATAAAACAAAATTAAATTCTAAAATAAAGAAAAATATAATTAGTAATTTTGAATTGGATTTAGAAGATAGTTTTGATTTTGATGATTCGAAAGTTTTAAAAAGAAAAAAATTAGATATGAAACCTATGGATGAAGAAGAAGCTATTCTTCAAATGAATATGTTAGGTCATTCGTTCTTTGTTTTTAAAAATACTGATACTGATTCTGTTTGTGTTCTTTATATTAGAAAAGACGGTAATTATGGTATTATTGAAACAAAATAATAGTGTTATTAGAAAATAATTAAATTATCTTTAATTATTTTCTTTTTTTTGTTAAAATATTTATTAGGGAGATGATAACATGTTAGGAATATTCAAAAAAATATTTGATCATGAATATAAAGAATTAAATAAATTCAAGGTAATAGCTGATAAAGTTATGGATTTAGATAATAAATATAGTAAACTATCTGATGATAAACTTAAAGCTATGACTGATAAACTAAAAAAAAGATTAAACAGCGGAGAAAGTATAGATGAGCTAATTCCAGATGCGTTTGCATTAGTTAGAGAATCTGCTTATAGAGTAATAGGAGAGAAACCTTTTTATACACAGGTGTTGGGTGCACTTGCAATTCACTTTGGAAACATTTCTGAAATGAAAACAGGTGAGGGTAAAACCCTTACTTGTGTTATGCCTGCTTATTTAAATGCTTTAACTGGAAAAGGAGTTCATATTGTAACTGTAAACGAATATTTAGCAACTCGTGATGCTAATTGGATGGGTAAAATTTTTGAATTTTTAGGTATGAATGTTGCAGTAAATTTGAGAGAAATGTCTCCACAAGAAAAAAAAGAAGCATATCTTTGTGATATCTTATATTCAACAAATAACGAATTAGGATTCGACTACTTAAGAGATAACATGGTTGTAAAAAAAGAAAATAAGGTACAAAGACCACTTAATTTTGCTATCATAGATGAAGTTGACTCTGTTTTAATAGATGAAGCTAGAACACCACTTATAATATCTGGTGGTTCTATGAAATCAAAAAATTTATATATTGATTCTGATAAATATGTTAAAACTTTAAAAGAAAATGAAGATTATACAATTGATGAAAAAACGAAAGATATTACATTAACAGATGAAGGAACAACAAAAGCAGAAAAATTCTTTAGAATTTCTAATCTTTATGACATATCAAATTCTGCACTAGTTCATCATATTAATCAAGCTTTAAAGGCTAATTATACAATGAAAAATGATGTTGATTACGTTGTTCAAGATGGAAAAGTAATTATAGTTGATCAATTTACAGGAAGACTAATGCCGGGAAGAGCATTTTCTGAAGGATTACATCAAGCTATTGAAGCTAAAGAAAATGTTAAAGTAGAAGAGGAAACAAAAACACTTGCAACGATTACATTTCAAAATTACTTTAGAATGTATGAAAAACTAGCAGGTATGACTGGTACAGCAAAAACAGAAGAAGAAGAATTTAGAAACATATATAATATGTTTGTTATTCAAATACCAACAAATTTACCTGTAATAAGAGTAGATGCAGCAGATCTAATATATTCTACAAAAAATGAAAAATACAAAGCTATTATTTCTGAAATAAAAGAAAGACACAAAACAGGACAACCAGTGCTGGTAGGTACTATTGCAATTGAAACAAGTGAAATTATTTCTAGTTTATTAAAAAAAGAAGGATTAAAACACGAAATTTTAAACGCTAAAAATCATGCTAGAGAGGCTGAAATTATTGCTAAAGCTGGAGAAAAAGGATCAATTACCATTGCAACTAATATGGCTGGGCGTGGTACTGATATTAAACTTGGTAAAGGAGTTAAAGAACTTGGTGGTCTATGTGTTATTGGTACTGAAAGACATGAATCAAGACGTATTGATAATCAGTTAAGAGGTCGTTCTGGACGTCAAGGTGATCCTGGATATAGTCAGTTTTATGTTTCATTTGAAGATGATTTAATGGTTAGATTTGGAACAGATAGATTTAAGGGGATACTTGAGATGGCTGGACTAGACAGCGAAAGAAACATGAGAAGTAAAACTATTACACGTTCCGTTGAAACTGCTCAAAAAAGGGTAGAAGGTAATAACTTTGACGCCCGCAAACACTTACTACAATATGATGATGTTATGGGAAAACACCGTGAAATAATGTATGCTAAAAGAAATGAAATATTAGATAATGATGATATACATGAATTAATAATAAATATAATTAAAGATCATATTGATTTATTAGTAAAAAGACATATTAATGAACATAATGTAATCTCTGAAAAAGATTGTAATGAAATAATTGAATATGTAAACGAAAATTTGTTAAAGCATGACAATTTAAAACTTTCCGAAATATTAAATAAAGATATTGACAATACAAAAGATTTAATAATTAATAAAGTCATTAAAGAATATGAAGATAAAATTAGTATGTTACCTAATGAAATCAAAAATGATTTTGAAAAGGCAATAAGCTTACAAGTTATTGATAATTATTGGATGGAGCACATAAATACTATGGATCATTTAAGGGAAGGTGTCTCTTTAAGAGGATACGCTAATGAAGATCCATTACAAGCATACATTAGAGAAGGTTTTCAATTGTTTGATAACATGATGGATTCTATTAATAAAGATATAACTTTATATTTATTAAAAGCAGAAATAAGACAAAATTTAAGCGCTAAAGAAGTCAAAGGAACCACTAATACAGGAAGTGAAAAAACTGTTAAAAATACTCCAAAAAAAGTTAAAAAAGTTGGTAGAAATGATTTGTGTCCATGTGGGTCAGGGAAGAAATATAAACAATGTTGCGGAAAATAAGGAAAAATAAGCAATTATAAAGTTAAAAAATAACAATTTGACATCCATTTGTCATCCTAAACAAAAAATGGATGACAAATTTGTGTTGGAGGATTATATAATGAACGCAGAATTAAAGAAAGTAAATTTTGATAATACTGATTTTATAAAATTATGTCTGTTTTTAGAGCAAGAGCACATTGATATAGTAAAAGAGCAAAGAAGTCCTAAAGGTAATTGCTTAAATAATTCAGATAAATTTACCACTGTGTTTATTCAATATATTGATAATAAACCTGTTGGATGTTTAGCAATGAAGGACTGCATAAATAAAACTATTGAAGTTGGAAGATTATATGTACTGCCTGAATATAGGCAAAATAAAATAGCAACAAAATTATTTCAAAAGGTTGAAGAATATGCTAAGAAATTAGGTGCAAATAGAATAATTTTAGATACTTATAAGAGATTTACTTCAGCGGTGGCATTATATAAAAAATTAGGTTTTTATGAAATAGAAAATTATTTAGATTATTCTCCGTATTCAATATGTATGGAAAAGAAAATATAATTAAAATCATTATAAAGTTTAAAAAAGCAAAGGAGGGATTTTGGAAAATGAAAAATGAATTAGTGACAACAGAATTAAATGTAATTAATAATAAGATAGGCATTATTAGAGTTGGTAATGTAAATTATATATCAATAACTGATTTGGCACGATATAAAGATAAAGATAGAACTGATTATATAATTCAAAACTGGATGAGAAATACAAATAGTATATTATTCTTGGGCACTTGGGAATCTATTCATAATGATAATTTTAATTCCATCGAATTCGATGGGTTTAAAAATGAGTCCGGTACAAATGCTTTTGTTATGACTCCTAAAAAATGGATCAAAACTACAAATGCTATTGGAATAATATCTAGACAAGGTAGATATAATAGTGGCACATTTGCACATCCTGATATAGCATTTGAATTTGCTAGTTGGCTTTCACCTGAATTCAAATTATATTTAATAAAAGAGTTCGAAAGATTAAAAACTAATGAAGCATATCAATATAAAATTGAATGGAGTGCAACTCGTCTTTTATCAAAAGTCAATTATGTTGTTCATACCGATGCTATAAAAGAATGTATAGTGCCTAATTTAACAGAAAAGCAAAAACAGCATATCTATTCTGATGAAGCAGATATTATTAATGTAGCCTTATTTGGTATGACAGCAAAAGAGTGGAGAAAACAAAATCCTGAATTAGCTAAAAATGGTAATATTAGAGACTATACAGATTTATTACATTTAGTAATCTTAAATAATCTCCAAAACACAAGTGCTGAATTAATAGAAGATGGTCTATCACAAAGAGATAGATTAATAAAATTAAATGAATCAGCAAAACGGCAAATGAAATCTTTGCAACATAGTAAAAGTATGAAAGATTTAGAATTGTTACAAAATGAGATTAAAGAGAATAGTTTAATTGCAATAGATAGTAAATGATTCATACAATTTGTAAATACAATATAATTTTATATAATATTTATGGTAAATAGAATGTTGACAATGTCATCCATTTGTCATCCGATGATAAATACTATATGTACTATAAATACCACAAATACTATATATACCAAATCTGCGTTGTCTAATAAAATAAGCAAATACTATAAGTACCATAAATACTATAAATAACGATAATACTGAGTGTCATTGTACATGTGGTAGTGGACGCAAGTATAAAATGTGCCATGGCAAATAAGCCTGCAAGCCCATATAAATAAAGGGATTGTGAGCTTTTTCTTTGCTAAAAAATTGCGAAAAATCATAAAAAATTCACTTTAGATACCTTTTAGATACCTTTTTCCGGTATTTTTAAAAGATAATAAATATGGTATAATTAGCTTAGGAGATTATTATGATAGATTTTTACATACACCAAATTGGAAATATTCAAAATGAAAAGACTTATGAAAGATTGATAAGTATATTAAAAAGTCAAACTATAAGTTCTAGAGATTTTTTAGAGAAGCAAGGAATAAAATTTGAATACGATAATGCATCATTCAAATTGGATATACCAGAAAATAAAAAGTGGATGTACTATGAAGAAGATATTCATAAAGATAGAGTATCGTTATCTGATCCACAAAATAGATTTATAAAAAAAGCCATTGAAAAGAAAGACCATCAAATGTTTACTTGCTTTGATTACGATTATATTGCTTTTGCTGTTTCTAGAGATGTTCCATTAGTACCACAAGAAGAAACTCATGGACTAGCTTTAGGCGAAGTACAAGTTAAAGATAAAGTGGATTCCCAATACATTGTTGGTTTAATATTACCAATTACTGAAGAGCAAATGCAAGATGAAAAAAATATGCAAATAGTTGAAGCGTTTGCAAGTCTATGTGAAAAAAATGGATTTCCATTAGATATTTATAATTACGAAGGTGTTTTATTAGATAAAAAGAAACAAATCAAATCAATATAATGTTATTGCTAAAATTTTTCGAAAAATCGTTAAAAACATATTTTAGATACCTTTTTAGATACCCTGGGAGTAAATTCTCGGGTGCTGTAGGAAGTCCCCAAGTGCATTCAATAGCTCAAAAGAGCCACAAAATGCTCTTAAGAACTCCCAAAAACCCAAAATTACAAGCCATGTGGAAGCGGGAAGAAGTACAAACAATGTTGCGGAAAATAAGGAAAAACAAGCAATTATAGATTAAAAAAATAACAAATTGTCATCCATTTATCATCCTAAGAAAAAAATGGATGACAAATTTATATGAAAGAGAGTGTATAATATGATAAATAAAGAATTGAAAAAATACATTGAAGATACCATTAAACCACAATATATAAATAATAATTATGGAGGTCATGGCTGGGAACATATTAAAGATGTAGTTTATCGTAGTTTCGAATTAATGGGTTATTTTAATTTAAAGATTAATCCTAATATGGTTTATGTAGTAGCTGCTTACCATGATATTGGATACAGACAAGACCCAGATAATCATGAAAAAGTATCTAGTGAAATGTTTATGCAAGATGATGAAATGAAAAAGTATTTTAATGATGAAGAAAGAAAAATAATTGCTGAAGCAATAGTTGATCATCGTGCAAGTCTAGAATACGAAGCAAGAAGTGTTTATGGAAAATTAGTATCATCTGCAGATAGGGCTATTGATGTTGATAATATGTTAAGAAGATCAATTGCGTTTCAAGCAGAAAAACATAAAAATGAAAATCCTACCATTGAAGAAGTTATTGAATATTCATTTAAAAAACTATCTAGCAAATATGGTAATGGTGGTTATGCTAAAATGTATTTTCAAGATGCTAAATATGAAGCTTTTTTAGAAAGAATGAATGAATTATTTTCTGATAAAAATGAATTTATAAAAGCTGAATTAAGTTTAATTTCAAATGATGCAACTTTAAAGAAATATTTTCAAAAGCAAGTGAGTAAAAGGCCCGAAAGAGAAAAATTTTTATCATCAATATATTTAATAATTAAAAATGAAAATGGTGAAGTTTTACTACAAAGAAGACAAGGAACAAAATTATGGCCTGGTTATCTTGCTTTGCCAGCTGGACATATAGATCAAGGTGAAAATGCATATGAGGCAGCTATAAGAGAAGCAAGAGAGGAATTAGGAATAGAAATACAAGTTGAAGATATTATAGATACTTTTGTTGCTAATAGAAAAAACAAATCATTACCATCATATTATGATGTATATTTTGAAGTATCAAAATATTTAGGAGAGATAAGAGTAGCTGAACCAGAAAAATGTTCTGGATTAGTATGGGCTAATCCTGCTAATTTACCTAATGATATGATAGATTTTGAAAAAGAAGCAATGGAAAATAATGCTAATGGAATAAAATTTAGTGTTACTTATGCTGATAATGAAAAGAAGTTAATAAAAACTAAAAAATAGATTATTTAAAAAATATACAAGGAGGTGATATTTTGAATAAGCAAATAGGTGATGAACACAATATAATTTTTTATACAGATGAAGATAATAATATTAAAGTTGAAGTATTGCTTGAAAATGAAGATGTATGGTTAACCCAAAATGCTTTAGCAAAATTATTTGATACAACAAGAAATAATATTACCCTTCATATTGGAAATATATATAAAGAAGAAGAACTTGAAGAAAATTTAACTAGTAAGGATTCCTTACTAGTTCAAACTGAAGGTAGCAGAAGTGTTAAAAGAAATGTAAAAATATACAATCTTGATATGATTATTTCTATTGGATTTAGAGTAAATTCTAAAAAGGCAATTAAGTTTAGAACTTGGGCAAACAAGATAATTAAAGATTATATGGTTCAAGGATTTGCACTAAATGATGAAAAATTTATGAAAGCAAGAAAATCAGATCAAGAATACTTTAAGAGATTGCTTGAAAGAATTAAATTAATTCGTACAAGTGAGAGAATGTTTTATCAAAAAATTACTGATATATTTGCAGAATGTTCCGTAGATTATGATAAAAACAGCGATACAGCCATAGAATTTTATAAAACAATTCAAAATAAATTTCATTTTGCCATTACTGGACAAACAGCAGCAGAAATAGTTTATAATAGAGTAGACTCAAACAAAGAAAATATGGGACTAACTAATTGGGAAAAATCACCTGATGGTAAAATATTAAAGTCAGATGTAATTATTGCTAAAAATTATTTGGATGAAAAAGAAATAAGAAACTTAAATAATTTAGTAAACTTATTTTTAGATATTGCCGAAAATAATGCTGAAAGAAATATCACGATGTATATGAATGACTGGAAAAATGAAGTAGAAAATGCATTAAAAGTTTTTCATTATGAAGTATTAGAGAATAAAGGCAAAATATCACATGAACAAGCTAAAGATAAAGCTTTAAATGAATATGAAAAATATAAAGTTATTCAAGATAATAATTATGTTTCAGATTTTGATAAGTTGTTAATAGAAACTAAAAAAATAGAAGATAATTAATTTATACATTTGTGGTATCGTTAGATATTATTTATAATATTTATGGTAAATAAAATGTTGACAGTGTCATCCATTTGTCATCCGATGATAAATACTATATGTACTATAAATACCACAAATACTATATGTACCAAATCTGCATTGTCTAATAAAATAAACAAATACCATAAGTACCATAAATACTATAAATAACGATAATACTGAGTATCATTGTACATGTGGAAGTGGTAAGAAATACAAGAATTGTTGTGGTAAATAGCCCATAAAATAAGGGAAGACGCGAGTTTTTTCTTTGCTAAAAAATTGCAGGTTTATATGTCCAGAGCCCATTTAGATACCTTTTAGATACCTTTTTCCGGTATTTTTAAAAGTAAAAATATGATATAATTATATATAGGAGATGACTTTGATGAAAAATAATTATTTATTAATACATGGAAGTTTTGGTAGTCCATTTTCAAATTGGATACCATGGTTAAGAAGTGAATTAGAAAAAGAAGATTTAGAAGTATATACACCAGATTTTCCTACTGGTGTAGGTTTTCAAAATTATGATAATTGGTCAAGATTATTAAAAGCATATGTCGATGCTGGAATAATAAATGAAAACACGATAATATATGCTCATTCTATTGCGCCAATATTTATTTGTAAGTTTTTAGTTGATAATAGGATTAAAGTAAAAAGATTAGTATTTGTTTGTGGATTTAATAATTACTTAGGAATAAATGATGAATATGATGCAGTAAATGAAAGCATGTATTTTGATGATTTTGAAGATATAAAAAAATATTGTGGTGAAATAATTTGTTACTATTCTGATAATGATCCATATGTTAAATATGATGTAGAAAAAGAATTTGCAGATAAAATCTCTACTGAACAGTTTTGTATACCTAATGGTGGACATTTAAATACAGAATCTAATTATACAGAATTTAAAGAATTGCTAAATCACAAATAGGAGTTGGCAAAATGAAGAATTTAATAAATAAGTTAAATAAAGACACACAAATACAAATTAATGGTGAAAAAAGTACAATAAAGACTAAAACTTGGTATTCAATAGAAGAGGATATGACTGCGTCATATGTAAAATGTGAGTTGAGTAATAATAAGGTATTAGTTATAATACCGGATGATGAATTAATATATGTTGGATGTGTGATAGAGAATATGAATTATGAAAGATTATCCGATGATAGTATTTCATATAATAATAGAGTATTTAATAAGACAGGATCAGGACATCAATTTATTATGAAAATTGAATTTGGAAATGAAGAAGAAGTAGAAGGTAACTGTATATTTGAAGATTATGAATCAGATAGCAATATTATTAGTTTAGGAATATTAACTGATAAAAATAATATTAAAGCTGATGTGTATGCAGAAATTTTAAAATTAGATGATATTAAAATAATTATATAAAAATTAATAATTAAGAAAATCTCACTCATATGAAGAGCCAACTACAGATAGAATTTAATTAATAGACGAAGCACGATTTTAAGAACTTACTAAAAAATTGCAAAAATGTATTAAAAAAGCATTCTAGATATCTTTTTAGATACCTTCTGAGTAAATTCTTGGGTGCTGTCGAGTGCTCTCAAGTGCAAAAAAGTGCATTTAAACGCTATAAAATGCTATGAAATGCACTCGAAAACCTCAAATCTTTTCTCCATGTGGGAGTGGACGCAAGTATAAACAGTGTTGCGGAAAATAAGCTCGCAAAGCCTTATAAATAAAGGGCTTGCGAGTTTTTTGCTACTTACAATTTTTAGGTAATTTTACCTCAAAAAAGGTGTTTAGATAAGTTTTTTAGGTTAAATCGTTATTAAAAAGTGATGTATATGTTATAATTATAATTAAGGAGTGATATTATTATGAATTTAAATGATTATTTGAAATCTATGTTTAGTGATGAAGCAAGAAATAAATTTTTAAATTCAAAAAATTTAATATTACAAATGCTTGCAAATATAAAATCTACTTTTTATATAAAAACAAAAAATAATTTTAATCTTATAGATGTTGCTGAGAAGGCAAATGATAGCAATTATTTAAATGATTATGAAGTAAAAATTGACTCTAATGGATTTAGTACTTTATATTTGGATTCTGAATCTTGGAACGAAATTAAGAATAATATTCCACGTAGTATTAAAGAATTAAGATTGCCTTCATATGTAATAAATGAATCATTTCTTCAAGAATTTGAATTAAACAAATTAATTGTAGATTTTGCAGATGATGAAGATTTTAATAAATGTAAAAAATATGCAAATGAAATCATATGTTATAAAAATGATACTATTTATTATATGCAAAAATTTAGCAATGAAAAATTTAAAAGTTTTTTTGAAAATTATGATTTTATCAATGGAACATTAAAAATATTGTCAAGTGATGTTGAATTAATTATTCAAAAAATAGATAATAAATTTAGGATAAATTATACTTTTATGTCAGAAAATGATATATATAAAATAATTGAAATATATAATTATATAAAAAAGAGTAATAAAGTTATAGAATCTATGAATCTTAATGTGTCTAATATTGATTATTTTAAAATAAATTACAATCTATTAAAAGAAATCTCTGATAATGAAGAAATTAATTTTAAATATAAAAAACGTCATCTTAATGGCAATAGGTATGATGCTTCATATCAAGATATGAAAGAGTATACAGAAAAAATAAATAATATAAAATCAATATTAAAAAAATCCAATAATCCTTTAACTAAATATTTAATTGCTTTCTACAGTGTTATCTCAAGTTTTGAATTTGCGGAAGATGATGAGTTTGAAAACTATAGAGCACCACATTTAATATTAAAGGAAGGTAAATTTGTTTGTGAAGGCATTTCAAATTTACTTGTTGATATATGTATGGGTGTAGATAAAAATTTAGATGTTAGAGAATTTGGATTAAAAGATCATATGAGAATAATATTAAAAGTTTGTAGTGGAAATTATGATGGTATATATGTATCAGAATCGACTCGGGTTATAAACAATATAAACAAATTATATGATTATTTCTTATTACCATACAAAGATTCTTTTTATATATTAGGTAATAATTATAGTGAAGAGCCACCAAAAGATTTAATTGACAACAATAATTTAAATCCAAGGTGGATTACAAAGAATGAAATTAATAATTTACTTTTACAAAGTGATATAGAATCAATTAAACAGATAATTAGTATTTTGAAAGAAAAGTCATTATCAAACAATTCGTTCAAAAATTTAAAATAGATTTTTTTAGATAAGTTATTAGATAAGTTGTTGAATAAAAACTTGTAATATTTCAATAAAAAATTATTAAATTAAAATAAAAAATACCAATTTAAAAGGAAAAAATTACTTGGCTGTTTTAATTTTTTCCCATGTGGGAGCGGACGCAAGTATAAACAGTGTTGTGGAAAGTAACTCGCAAACCCTTATAAAATAAGGGAAAATGCGAGTTTTTCTTTTTCTAAAAATTGCAAAAATTGTAAAAAATACAACACTATCTACACTTTATCTACACACTTTTTGTAAAAAATGGTGTTCGTGAAATAGTAATATTACGATGTAATTAAAATATAGAAATATATGATATAATATTAATGAAAGGTGCTTCTATGAAAAAGAAAATAATTATATTTGCTTCTACAGTATTAGTTATTATATTAGCTATAGTAGTTGTAATTCAAAAACATAACGAAGATATAAAAACAAATAAAGACAATAACGATAAAAGATATTTAGAAATTAAAGAAAGCACTAAAAAGGCAGTTGAATGGAATATTAAAGCTATGTATCCAAATTGTCCTATTACAGATACTTTTGATGATGATAAAAACGCTAATACGAGTGGGACTCACTATAATGCTTCATTTTTAATAAGTAATGGATACATAAAAAAAGATGAATTAATTGATGTTGATGGAAAAAATTATTGTGATGTGTATGTTGTTATTCAAGCAAATTTTGAAGATCCACAGGATCATCAAAAAAACTGTTCTACAGCATATAAGATATATTTAAAGTGTAAGGATTATAAAGATAAAGGATATATAGACTGGGGAAATTAAGGAGATTTGATTATGAAAAAGAAAATTATAATAATTGTTTCGATTTTAATTATTTTATTATTAATTACTGGAGGTATATTTTTATTTTTAAATAGAGAATATCCAGATGATGAAAATACATTATATACAATCAAATTTGGAAATACAAAATTGAGATTTGAAAGATATGATTATTCACTAGGGCAAAATCAAATTGTAGGTGTTGAAAAAACTACAAATAAAGGAAAAACCTATGAAAAGTTAACTGATGAACCAATTATTGTTAGTATGGAACCTAAATTTATTTTCATTAATGAAAAATTAGGATTTGCTATATCTAAGCCTAATTTAATTAAATCTAATAATTATATTGGTGTAAAAGTTACTCAAGATGGTGGTAAAACATTTACTGATGGGAAAATAAATTACAATAATCCTAATATTGATATTTTAACTATTGAAGATGTTCCATATGTAGAAAAGGATTTATTGAAATTACCTTGTTCTATATATCAAGTTAAAGCCGACCATTCAGGTTATGAAGATGTTAAATTACTTTTTAGTAGTTCTGATAATGGTTTAACATGGAATATTGAAAATGAAACAATAGATAACAACGAGGAACATCATTTTAAAGCTAAAGTAATTGAAGTTGGCAATGGTTACATTATAGTTGAACCAAATGAAGACGAAGAAGAAAGAAAATCATCTGATAGATTTCATATTGATAATAAGAACAATGTAAATTATAAAGAAGGACAAATATTAGCTATAACATATATTGGCGGTATAAATGAAAGTTATCCTGCACAAATTGGTGTAACCAATATTTCAATAGTAGAATCGAATTAAAATACAACTTATAAAACTAATCGCAATATTAAGATATTACGATATGTTATATATTAAAAAAAATCTACACATTTGTCTACACTTTAATAAAAAAAGC
>CAZFXQ010000004.1:0-7368 GCA_964523265.1 uncultured Muribaculaceae bacterium
TGATTTCACCAGCAGATGATCTCCAGTCGATAGCACCACCGTGATCTCCTGCAGGAAAAAGATACCAACACAGAGAAAGGCTAGGATAGGACACAGAGATACCACTTCTTTTGGCTCCTAGAAGTTTTCAAGAAAAATTTAACTAGAAAAGTAAGTTGAAAAAAATCCAAGTCTTTGGGACTCGTGTAAGTCTAAAAACAGGTGAAAACCAGAGTTGAAACAATGAAACCCTGATCCTGGAGGAAGTAGGCCTGCACAACTGTCCACAGTACACAGATCCTTCGTTACTTTGCCTGACTTCTCACTCCTATACCCCGCTATTCCAAGCTCCCTCCTTTCAGGGAGAGTCACTGCCATTTAGAATTCTAGGAAGCTAAATGACAGAGTACCAATGAGTTGACTACTCAGAACAGCTGCTCCAATCTTCTGCTTTTATACTATAAGTAGAAAATACTTGATAAATATAATTTTCATTTTCCGTTGTTAAAATTATCTTGTGATTATCTTTATTATTTTGCCATTCTTCAGTTAATGTGTTTTTTAAACTACCAAACATAGAACCATCTTGTGTATTATGTCCATATATTATTATATTTTTATCAGTTCCATCAAACTTGTTACGATAATCAGCAAAAACCCAACCAGATACATTATAATTTTTGTTAAAATCATGACTTAAATAATAATTATTATCTTTTGCTTTAACAACAACATAATCAATGTTTGTATTATTTACTTTTAAATATGCTATAGTATCCTTATTTTGTTTTTTTAAACTATTAAAATCAACTATATACTTATCATCTTTTTTCTTCACTAATTCTTTTAGTTTTTTCTGAACTTGTTTATTTTTTTTGTTATCACTTATATAACTTATTATTTTTAAAGAAGAAAATATAAACAAAGCTATAAATAATAACATTAATATTAATAATAATAGTTTTTTCTTATTTAACCTTAATTTTTTCCTTTTCATAAATATTTACCATATATAAAAGCGATAATATTTAAATACTATCGCCCCTATTTATTACTTTATCCTTCTAATACTTTTTTGTATTTATTTAAACTTACATACATTCCTATCATAGAAACAATTGATATTAACATCCATCCATATATAGCATCAAATGTTTTAGGATTACCACCTTTTGAAGCTATAGCATAATTAGAAAATGAGTTTGTTTTAAATGTTATTGTGTTACTTTTAGGATTATATTCTACAGGAATCACCTCATATGTTCCATCATGTTTTTCATGGACAATAACAACTTCGTTACCATTAATACCTTCTTCTAGTTTTAATGTAATTGTAGCTTCTTTTTCTAATTCACGTACTTCTGTATCCCAACTTTCTTCTTCACTACCCTTAAACACTGTATTGAATAATGAGATATCTAGATAATTATCAACTTCATAACTATTTGCAGCCTTTTTAAATTTATCTATTTGTTCTTTAGTTAATGTAACATCATCTACATCTAATCTTGCAGTACCAATATTCATCGAATCTTCATTTTCATCTAGCACAATACTACCTGATTCAATTTTTTCAGATGATGCATTAACTGAGTCATCTACTTTTTCAATATTAGCTTGCAAGTGAAATGGCCCACCTTGAACAGTAAAAGTATATGTTCCAATTTCCTCTTGAGGTGTAAATACACCACCATTAATTCCAAAGTCAACTAATTGATAGCCTGCATCTGGAATTATTCTTACAGTTAGTTCTGTTCCAACAGGAAATTGTGCTTCTCCAACACCATCTCTTTCATTTTCATTACTATACTTGTCTTTTCTTTCAGCATCTTTCCAAATGAATACGCCACCTAATTCTTCAATTTCTTCTGGAGTTGTATATGTTTCATTTCCATATTTAGCTTCAACAAAAGTCATAGTTGCATTTAATATTTTGTCATCTGGTCCTGTATAACCTTCTGGATTATAATCCCATAAGAAGTTTCCCATAAATTCTTCATTGCTATTTGGATATCTAGCTTCTATTTGAATATTATATGTATCCGCATAATCAACATCATTAATAGTAATTTCTAATCTATGATCAATATAACAAGCCTGTAATTCTTCTTTTGAATTTGGTAAGTCATATGATGTACCATTAATTTTTAAACTAGTCATTAATGTTCCTGGAGCCATTGCAAAAGTAAAACTAACTTTATTTGTATTAGTATCATAACTATAATGAATTGTATCTCCCGTTATTTCATATCCAACTTTTTCTTCCATTGGCTGCATAGTATCTGGATCAAGTATTGGAATTGGATTACCATGTTCATCTTCAATACATTGTCCATTTTCATTTCTTTCACACGCAGGAGCAAATGTCTCAGTATAGTTTTTACCATCTTGAAGATCATCATTAAAGAAATCAGCATAATCTTCTTCAGTATCTTTAGGATTTTCTTTATCTGGCATTCTATATGGAATTCCATTTATTCTAAATGTTATTCCATTATCGAAACCTCCACCAGATGTATATTCAATAGCACCATTAACACTATAATTTAGTGTGGATTCTCCATTACCACGATAATAATAAGTATCATTTTGATTAACTGGATTATTTGGATTAACAGGATCATTATTGTTATCTAATTGTATTTGAATATGTGGTCTATCCTCAAGATTATAGTTAAAATCAACTAAAACTATCTCGTTATCACCATTTATATTAATTTCAACATTACTTTCACCTTGATTCATAAAAACATGAACGCCTTCTTTATCAATAAAAGTAATTTTTAAATCACCTATATCCTGATATTTTACTTTTATACTAGTACCATCAATTTCATATTCTTTATCATTTGTTGTACTTATGTTTGCAACAATATTTCCTTCTTCAAATGTTATAGTATTTCCAGAAATATTTGCACCATCAAGCTGTAACTCAATTATGTCATTAGGGTCCAATTCTTTTGCACCAACTTTAATCATTGATATAAACGGCATAAAATTAGATAAAGTAATTATTAACACCATTAAAAGCGCAAAAAACTTCTTTGTTTTTTTCTTCATATTATCCTCCTTTTATTGTTAGTATGTTATACATAATTATTATATCATACTTCTCTTATTTTTTAACACTTAATTCTTAATTTTGTAAATAAAATGCACCAACTAATTTGTTAGTGCATACTTAATTTTTTTCTAATAATTTACTAGTATCTTTAAACTTTAATGATAAATCCAATTTTTCTTCATAATATTTATTATCTTTCCAATAGGCTTTTTTAGCATATGGAAAAACTCTAAAATGTTCTGGTGTTCCTGTTAAAACTCTATATTTATCATCTACTATTTCAAGTGCTGCTCCGTTAGATACCAACAATCCAATCATATCATTTTCTTTTAAAAACTTTTTAGCAGAGTTTTCTCTATCCATTTCATCTGAATGTGGTACAAAAAAACCTTCATGAAATCCTAAACAATCAAGTGACCTAAACTCTGCAAACATATCACCATCTTCATATTTTAAATAATCACTCGAACAGGCTTTAAACCAACAGTTAGCGCCCGCTGATAAACCACACATAACTTTACCAGATTCATATGCTACTTTTAATATTTTATCAAAACCAAACTTTCTCCAACGATTTATCATTATTTTAGTATTCCCACCATCTTCATATATTATATCAGCTTGGTCAACTATTTCTCTAGCCAAATCATTATTTTTTATATCTTCAGTACTTAAAAATAATCCTTCACAATAATAGTCATATTTTAAAATATTATCTATTGAATTAAAGTACTGCTGCTGACGCACAACTGATTCTGGATGAGTATGACACATATATAAAAATTTAGGATGTTTTTTTTCAGTTAAGCGAATTATTTCATTTATGACCAATGATGCATCATTTGTTTCGTGATTTTTACCCCTTTTTATGCCAATTCCACCGCCACCTATTGCAACAATTTTTTTTGACATTCTAATTAAAACCTCACTTAAATATATTTTTATTATTATATCATATTATTTATTTTCATAATATACTTTTACATTATTAATATTTATGATAAAATTATATTATAGAAAGGAAGTATAAAAAATATGCGTGATTTAGGTACTGTTGTACGTGGTATTCGTACACCAATAATTAAAGAAGGGGATGATTTAACATCAATAGTTGTTAATTCAATACTAAATGCTAGCAAAAACAATAATTTTGAGTTTCATGATAGAGATGTAATTGCTATTACTGAAGCAGTAGTTGGAATAAGCGAGGGCAACTATGTAACAGTTGATGAAGTATCTAGTGATATAAAAGAAAAATTTAATAATCCTGAAAGTCTTGGAATCGTTTTTCCAATTTTAAGCAGAAATAGATTTTCGCTCATCTTGAAAGCTATTGCAAGAAGTACGAAAAAACTTTATGTTGAACTTTCTTTCCCAAGTGATGAGGTTGGTAATGATATTTTAGATGAAGAAAGACTATATCACAGCAACTATACATTAGGAAGCATAATTACTGAAGAAGAATATAGAAAAGATTTTGGTGATTTCGTTCATCCTTTTACGGGAATTAACATGATTGATTTTTATAAAAAGCTTATTGAAGAGGAAGGATGCGAAGCTGTATTTATTTTATCTAATAATGCTAAAGATATATTGAAATACACAAACAATGTAATAAACTGTGATATTCATACAAGATACAGAACCAAAGAAATACTAAAACAAGCAGGTTGTAATGTTATTGGTCTATTCGAAATTATGAATAAACCAATTAATAATAGTGGTTTTAACGAAAAATATGGTATGTTAGGTTCAAATAAATCAACTGAAGAAAGATTAAAATTATTTCCACGTACTGGTCAAAAATTAGTTAATGAAATACAAAAAAAACTAAAAGAAGAAACAGGTAAAACTATTGAAGTAATGGTATATGGTGATGGAGCTTTTAAAGATCCTGTAGGCAAAATATGGGAACTTGCAGATCCTGTTGTATCACCTGCTTATACTAGTGGTCTTGAAGGAACCCCTAACGAAATAAAACTAAAATATGTATCTGATAATAAATATTCTAACCTTTCTGGTGATGAGTTAAAAGAAGCTATCAAAAAAGAAATTAGACAAAAGGAAGAAAATTTGGTTGGTAAAATGATTACACAAGGAACCACTCCTAGAAGATTAACTGATTTAATTGGTTCTTTATGTGATTTAACAAGTGGTAGTGGGGATAAAGGAACTCCTGTTGTATTTATTCAAGGATACTTTGATAATCTAGCTAGCGAATAAATATAAATAATATACAATAAGGAGTATGCAGTAATGGGATATGAAAATGATGCACTATTTTATAGTGATTTAATATATGAATTAAAAAAACTAGCAGGATTTTATGCTGGTTATAACGAAGAAACAGAAAAAAGAATCGAAGAAAGAAAAAAATATGAAACAGAAGTAAATAATGATTTTATACTAAATATTATTTCTGATTTTAATTTAGAATTATATAATATTATTAATAGAATTATGCTTCTTGCTAATAACTCTTCTAAAGATTTAACTGAAATATCCATGTATCCAGATTTAGTAAAAAAAGAAATAAAAATTTTAGAAGCAAAAATAGATGTTATAAATAATGCACATATTAAAAAATTAAAAAAATAAAAACCTAATTTTTTAGGTTTTATTTTTTATCTTTAATTACAAAATATGTTTTTTGGTTTTATATGGATGTGTTGTATATACATTTTGAATACCCAAATTAGAAATAGGAAGTCTTGCTACACCTTTATGAATTTCATTAAATTTCTCCATGTCATCCCAATCCATTTTTGTTCTAATGCAACTATCAGAGGTCATCATTATATAATTCGTAATAGATACCACTATGATAACTCCGTTTTCATTTAAAAGACTTTCCCTTAATTGAGATACAAATTCCTTAAACACTTCTTCACTTTCATTGTAATCACCAATATTACTTAAATATACAATGTCATATTTTTTTGATGGAGTAAATTTATATAAATCCTCAAAGTAAAACTTATCATCTTTATGCGTTAATAATTCTTCTTTTAACCTATTATAATTTTCACTCGATTGTAAATAATAATTTTTATACTGTGCTATTAAAAAAAATTCTAAAGAAGTATCAAATGTATTACTTTCATTCCATTGGTTTTTTTCTTCACCAATTTTATCAATATATACTTTTTTTAATAATCCAAATATATCTCCATTATATAGTTTTAACAAGTGCTCAAAAAAAGATATACTTTCAGGATTCAAAAATTTCTTATATTCATAAAATTTTTTAAATATATCTTGAGGATTTTTTATTAAAGTACAAAAATCTTCATAACTATATTTCATGATTAATGCTTTTTTTAATTGATAAAAATAATATGTGTATTGATTTATATCAAATGTCTCTACTTCCTTTGCTCCTAATAAATATGCATTAAGAGCAAAATCACCACTTCCTAAAGAAGCTAAAATACTTTTGCCTTTAAAATCATAATTTTTCATATATTGATTTAATGCTTCATTAGAAAACGCATATACTGGGCCATTTGCATTAAACGGATCTTTTTGTTCTACAAAAAGGTCTTTATTTTCTCTTTGTTCATTACTATCATACATAATATCTACTACTGGATTTGAATTATCTTTTTTTTGTTGTTCAATATCTACATTTGGCACTATTTCTTTATTATCTGATTCATGTTCAACTTCTTCTTTTAAATATCCATAATTTACTAATACACTTTTAACTTCATTTAAATCCGTATACTTTAGCGGATTTAATTTAAGCATCGAAGGCTTATTATAAATATTTATAGTCATATTATATAATAAAAGCAAAGACTCTAAATCATTTTTACTAGGTTCGTAAATTCTTAGTATTTTGATCAATGTGTTATACATTTTAACATCTAACTCATCTAATAATTTATTATTAACCCTATTTTGTTTTTGTTGTTCACCTAAATTTCTTTCATTCATATTTTACCTCCATAAAATAAGGATTTATATTATATCTATAATGTTATTATACATTATTTTTAAGTAATTTTCAAACACGGAAAATTAACATATAAAAAGCATTTTTTTAGTTTTTTTATTACAACTTTGAAAATATGTCTTTTAATGACTCATTGATAACAATTTCCGCCAAATAATCATATGGTGTTTTATCATTATTAATAATTACCAAGTGTTTACCATTAAATACTTTTAAAAGGCCACTTGCTGGTTCAACTGTAAGTGATGTTCCTGCTACAATTAATAAATCAGCTTTAGATATATAGTTTATAGCCTTCATATAAGCATCTGGTAACATTTCACCATATAAAACAACATTAGGTCTAATTAAACCACCACATAAACAT
>CAZFXQ010000004.1:7378-36822 GCA_964523265.1 uncultured Muribaculaceae bacterium
CCGCGAGCGAGGAGGGTACCAAGCACGTGTAGCGGATAAGCTTTTGTTTTTCCCTTAGGAACACCATCGCTTTTAAATATATAGTCTTCTTTATATTTTTTTTGACACTTAATACAATAATTATCATATATCGTACCATGAATTTCTAAGACATTAGAAGAACCTGCTTTTTGATGTAATCCATCAATGTTTTGTGTAACAATAGCTTTTAATTTACCTTTATCTTCTAGCTTTTTTAAATATTTGTGAGTTATATTTGGCTTTTTATCCAAACAATTCATATTTTCTTTATAGTATTTATAAAACTTTTCAGGTTCATTATATAAACATCTATTACTTAACATATATTCAGGAAAATCAGTTTCACTTTTTTTCTTATACAAACCATTTTTTCCTCGAAAATCCTTTATTCCACTTTCTGTTGATACACCTGCACCACCAAAAAAGACTATGTTATTAGAATTATTAATTAATTCTTGTAATATTTTTAACTTATCCATTATAATTCATCCCATTCATTTGTTTTAAAACCCACTAATACTTTGTCATCTAGTATTAAAATTGGTCTTTTAACAAGCATACCATCACTTGCAAGAAGTCTTATTTTTTCTTCATAACTCATATCAGATAATTTATCTTTAAGATTTAAGTTTCTATATATTAACCCACTTGTGTTAAAAAAATATTTAATATCTTTATTTGATAAATTTATCAATTCTTTTATTTCTTCTTCACTTAACTTATCTTCCTTTATATCACGATAAATATAATCAATATTTTTTTCTCTTAAAAATTTTTCTGCATTATTACATGTAGAACACTTTTTATACCCTAATAATGTATACATATTACTTATTCCTTTCAAATAAATTATCAAATAATTTAGGAACTGAGCTTATAAACTCCATTTCTTTTTTCGTCTTTGGATTTATTAAAATCAAATGATTTGCATGCAAATATAATCTACTAGCTTTATCTTTTCCATATTTCATATCACCTAATATTGGATGATTAATATCTTTCATATGTACTCTTATTTGATTTTTTCTACCTGTTTTTATATTTATATTAAGCATTGAATAGTTTTTATTTTCATCTATTACAGTATAATTTGTTATCGCTAGTTTACCATTTTTCTTATCACTACTAGAATATACAAGTAATGTTTTAGTTTCTTTTAAGTATGATTTTATGATGCCTTCTTTTTTATCTAAAACCCCTTTTACAACTGCCACATAACCTCTTTTAACAACTAAATTATCCCAATTATTCTGATAAATATACTTAATATTTTTGTTTTTAGCTAGCACAACTATTCCGGACGTTTCTTTGTCTAATCTATGGATTATAAAGACTTTAGCTTTAGGATTACTCTTTTTTACATAATCAGATACTTCATGATATAAAGTTCTTTCTTTTTCTTTTTCTGTTGAAATAGTAAGTAATCCAGCCGGTTTATTAACTACTATAATATTTTTATCTTCATATATAATATCTAATTTTTTCTTTTTCATAATTCTCCTTTTAATCTATTATACTAAATTTAAAACAAGAAAAAAAGCAATAAAATAATTGCCTTATTTTTCTTCAATAAAATATCTTTTATACCAAAGTAAGAATGTATATATTACATATATCTTTCTACCATTTTGTTTACCATTATAATAATGATCATCAAGTAGTTTTAAAACTCCATCTTGATTAAAAAAGTCACTTACATAATTTTCTTCAAATAAACTTCTTACTTTTTTATAGTATTTTTCTTCTCTTATCCAATAGTGAAATGGTACTGGAAATCCCCATTTTGGACGTTTAGCCCATTCTTCTGGTAATTTCTTATATGCAGCTTGCCTAAAAATATACTTTGTTGTACCATGTGATATTTTAAGATTTGACGGTATTGTTCTTGCTGTATCCATTACTACTCTATCTAAAGCTGGAACTCTAAGTTCCAAAGAATTTGCCATTGTCATTTTATCAGCCTTAAGTAAAATATCTTCTGGCATCCACAAATGCATATCAACATATTGCATTCTTGTTACCTCATCCAAATCTTTTACTTTATCAAGAAGAGGTTTTGTTATATCAGTAAAATCCTTACCTGTCAAATATTCTTTATTTAGTATTTTCTTTTTTTCTTTTTCATTAAAAATAAAAGCAGAACCCGTGTAATATTCTTCTAAATCAAGTCCATTTCTCATCAGAAATTTCCTACCATGAAACCATGACATATTAATTGCTATTTTACCTAAAAAATGACGAATAAATTTAGGAACTTTACGATATTTTTTTTCTTTGTCAGTAAAATAATAACATTCATATCCTCCGAATAATTCATCCGCTCCTTCACCAGATAAAACAACAGTAACATAATTTTTTGTCATTTTTGATAAAAAATATAGTGGTACTGCAGAAAGATTTGCATGCGGTTCATCAGAATGATACATTATATTACTTAAATTATCAAAGAATTCATCTGGTGTTATAACTTTATTAACATTCTTTATCTTTAAAATATCAGATAACTCTTTTGCATAACTTATTTCATTAAAATGATCTCTTTCAAAACCTACCGAAAAAGTCTTATTAGGCATTAAAGTTGATACTATATAACTCGAGTCAACGCCACCCGATAAAAACGCACCCACTTTAACGTCACTTACCTTATGACATGCAACAGATTTTTCTATTTTATCATTTATTTCTTCAATAAATTCTTCATCACTCTTATTTTCTATTTCATATTTCACATCATAATACTCTTCTATTTTCATATTACCATTTTTCAAGGTGAACATATGACCTTCTTTTAACTTATAAACATTTTTAAAAAATGTTTCTTCTAATGCTGAAAATTGAAAAGTTAAATATGGTTTTAAAGCTTCTTTATTAAGTTCTTTTTTAAATAAAGGATGTTCTAAAAAACTTTTTATTTCAGACCCATAAATAAACACATCATCAGTCTTATAATAGTAAAATGGTTTTATACCAAAATGATCTCTTGCACCAAACATTTCTTTCTTCTTTATATCCCAAATTACAAAAGCAAACATTCCTCTTAACTTTTTTACTACATCTTTTTTGTACTCTTCATAACCATGAAGGATTACTTCTGTGTCAGCATTTGTTTTAAATACATGACCTTTTTTTTCTAATTCTTTTCTTAATTCTTTAAAATTATATATTTCACCATTAAAAGTGATAACCATACTTTTATCTTCATTATATATTGGTTGATCACCACTTTTTAAATCAATAATACTTAATCTCCTAAAACCTAAAGCTACATTTTCATCAACATATTTACCCTTACTATCTGGTCCTCTATGGATTATTCTATCCATCATTTTATCTATAATCGTACTTTTTTTACTCTTGTTATTTTTATCTATAAAACCTGTTATTCCACACATAAAATCTCCTTAATTATACTTCAAAAACTCTTTCATTATTTTTTTATCCCACATAAATTGATAATAATATCTTTTTATATTTTTGTCATATGGTGCAAGACCAAATCTTTTAAAGTTTTCTATTTTATATTTACTACCTGATTTATTTAAACTATATTTTAATAAACACCTTGGTACAATACTTACCGTAAATGGCTTATTAGCAATAAAGAACTTATCATCTTTATCATAAATATAATCATCTACTATTAATTTTGCAATATTCATACCACTTGCAAGTGTGTACATATTACTTCTGCCCTGCCTTATATTCATTTCAAAAACATAGTATTTTTTTCTTACAACATCATATTCAACATCAAAATGACATGTGCCAGTAAACTTTATATTTTCTAAAAACTTTTTTATTTCCATACTAAAATCTCTATCATAAGCACTACCTATTGCATTATAATTACCTATTAATTTTGGCGATCTATCATGCATTAAAATATTACCCGCTGATATTGCTTTAACTTTATGATTTCTTGATACATAAGCAGTAAATACATACATAGTATCATCTGTACCATTAATGTATTCTTGAATGATAAATTTATCATTAAAACCACTCTTTTTTATATTTGATAATGTTTTTTTTAGTTCATCTTCATTATTTATTTTATACCCTTTTTGCTTTCCTACAAACTCATAATTTGAGTATATAACAGTGTCTGATGGTTTAATAAATATAGGATATGAAAAATTTATCTTAAATTTATTAATATCATCTTTTTTAAAATCAAATATTTTATATTTAGGATAATTAAGTTTATATTTTTCACACAACTCATAAAAAGTTTCTTTTGAAAATAATTTTTTAAACATATCTTCATCAACAATTGGAATAATAAAATTTTTACTTATCTTATTAATTTTATCTTTATTATGAATAATATGTTCTACATAATAATCTGTATTACCAAATAATATTTTCTTTTTATTTGGATATTTTTCATCTATCATCTTAAGCATTTTAATTAATACTTTATCATCAAGTATGTTTTCATCATAATACCCTTCACATAAAGCACTATTACTAGTCGGAAACAATGGAGTTTTGCCTAATATTATAGTTTTGATTTTATATTCTTCATAAAAAGCTCTTGCAACGGCATAGCTATTCATGTCTCCGCCAAGAACAACACCAACAAATTCCATTATTTTACCTTCTTCCTTAATAACTTATTAACAATTTTATGACGTATTGGAATTAATTTTGTATAAACCAAATACATAGGTTTATTTAATACGTAATCAAATTCCCCAATAAATTCAATATATTCACCACCCCATTTTTTCTTAAAATCATGTAACCCTACTAAATTGCTATTATCATTTGGTTTTCCAATTGTACCAAATACATCAAATATTTCAAGACCTTTTTCTTTAGCATCTTTTATTTGATTTTTATAAACCAAATAGTTAGGATAAAGAGTTTTATAATCCATATCATTTGCAGCATATAATGCCCAAGCTTTATTACCATATTCTACTATTATATAAGAAGAAGCCACCAATTCTTCTTTTGGTTTATCTTTATAAAATTCTAAACTTTTATTTAATCCATCTAATTCTTTTTCAATCTCTTTTTTTCTTGAATTAGCTTTTTTGCTTTTGTTATCATCTAGTAGTTTCAATTCATCTTTTAACTTATTTGTCTTATCTTTTATATTTTTTTCAATTTTACTAATATTTATTTTACCTAAATATAGTGTGACATTATCTTTAAATTCTTTAAAAAAATCATAATAAAATTTTTCTTCATGTGAAAAAAAGTTTTGTCTTTTTTCGGTCATCTTCATTAATTTAACAAAGTATTTTAAATCATCTATCGTTCCTTTTTCAACATACACTCCTATGTTTTCAGCTTTTTTTATTCTTTGAAGAGTTGTTTTAGAATATCTTTTTTCAATTCCACTTAAATCATCTTTAAGGGAAATACGAAACGTAAATCTTGGCTGCATTGTTTCAAAATAATATGTTAATTTTTTTCTTTTATAACCTAGACTGTTTAAGTATTTAACTAGTTCATAGTTATCTTCACCCTCTATTTTTTTTGCATTTTCATCTATCGTGTGTAATTTTATATCTGGATCTATTCTAAAGAAAATACCTTTTTTACTTTTACAAAATTTCTTAACTTCGTATGTAAATTTTGATAATAATTCTTTATCATTATAATCAATTAGAAAACCACGTGGCACGTAAAAATAAGAATACCCTAAAGGAAGTGTTTTTTGTAATAATAAAGCTTCACAAATGATTTTATTTTTATCTTTTAACCCAACATAAAAAGGAATTAATCCCCTTGTTTTTGAAACTACACCCCATTCATATGATTGAAGAAAGTGAGTATATTTAAATTTTTTGGCAAAACTAATATATTCTTCTTTTTTTATATCACAAATAAATTCCATAACAAATTCCTCACTTTATATATGTTTTTAACTATCTATTACTTGTTAATTATAGCATAATTAAAATATTATAGTCAAACTAATAAAAGTTTATTATCTTATAAATATTATGTGTTTTTTAGTGGAGATTATGTGTTATGAAATTAAAAAAGATAGATCAAATCTATCTATTAAGTAAATATATACCAAGATTTAAATATCCTGCAAATAAAAGCCATAAAAGATATGGGATTTGAATAAGACCTGCTTTTTTATTAACTTTATAAAATTTAACTATCATTATTACAACTAACACTACTAGTAATATAATCCATAAAAATGAAAATAGGAAAGCTTTAAGTCCAAAAAACAAAAGTGTCCATAAAGAATTAACTATTAATTGTGCCCAATATATTGTTTTTGTGTTAGTATCTTTTGTATTATTACTAATAATATAATATGATATACTCATTAATAAATATAAAATACCCCATACTATTGGAAAAACAATACCTGGAACATCTATTGGTTTATCAAGTGTTTTATAATAATCCATATTATTCATAACAAAAAACACAAATAAATTACCAATAACAAATGTTATTATAGTAATTATTATAAATTTTTTTAAATTAAATTTCATATTTATTCACCACTATTATTTTAGTTATTTTAAGTAAATTTATTCCTATTCATAAAACTCTTTTAAAAATTTATAGACTATTTTTTGCATAATATTGGATGCTTCATTATCATACAAGTTATACTGTCTTATTCCCCCGTTATAAGCGTAATTAGAAATCACTTTAATACATGAATATGGTATGTTATTAACAAAACAATACTCTCCAATACTACCTGCTTCACAATCAACTGCTTTTGCATTGTATCCTTTTTTTATGCTGTTTGCTAAATTACTATTTGAAACAAACATATCGGATGTTGCTATTAAATCACAAATGTAATTAACTCCACACTTGCTTGATGCTCTTTTTAAACATTCATTTATATCATCATTAGAAATATATATTCCACTTTCTAATTTAGGAATAACTGATGATAGATATCCATTAGGTATGAAATCAACATCAAATTGAAGTGTTTTTGATGATATAACAGATGAGAATATATCAGCTTTTTCATAAATACTTCCTGCTGTTCCAACACAGAGAATAACTTTTATATTAAATCTATCACATATATATCTTAAATTACTTCCTATATTTACTTTACCATAACCAAGCAAAGATATTATAAACTCATGATTATTATAATTACATTTATAGATTTCACATTTGTTAGGACTATCTAATTTTTCATACTTTATTTTTTCAAGTATATTATTTATATATTTTTTATCAGATGTTACAATTGCTAACAAATAATACACCTCCTAATTATTTATATTATTTTTACTAATTAAATATATCTTTTGTGCATAATAATTATTAATATATATTTTAGAAAGGAGGTTATTTATAATTAAAAAAGTTAATTTTTTAAAATACTTAAAAGAAAAACTAATTAATAATTACTTAAATAAATATTATTATTTTGATATAATAGATTTAGATGAAAGAAGAAAGGTTATTTTAAAAAAAGGGAGTAAAAAATGACATTTGATAAACAAGTTGTAAAAGCTAAAGAAGAAAAATTAAAATACAGAATAATGAGGGACTTAGTATTTATTGTTTTAGGTATTACTTTTTTATTAATATCTATAGCTGTTGCACATAACAAAGAAAAAAACGAAAGTAATAACAACGATAGGAAAACATATAATAACAAAATAATAAATATCATATAATTTATTGGTGATTATTTTGGTTGTTAATTATAATTCAAAAGAGCTGGATTTACTTGCAAGATTAATGCGTGCAGAAGCTTTAAGCGAGGGTAATCTAGGAATGCTTATGGTTGGTAATGTTGGAATAAATAGAGTTTTAGCTAGATGCATAGACTTTAAAAATATAACATCTATTTATGATATGGTATATCAAAGTCCAGGTGGTTTTTCTGGAATAAAAAGTCCACTTTTTCAAAGTTCATCAACAACTACTGAAAAGAATTTAGCTAAAAAAGTAATTGATGGCGAGTATTTTCATCCTGCAACTAATGCACTTTGGTTTTATGCACCCAAAAAGAATGAAGATTGTAAAAAAACTTGGTTCAATCAAGCAAGTGCTGGTAGATATAAAAACCATTGTTTTTATGAACCGAATAAAGAATTATGTGATAAATTTCATTAAAAGACTTATCATTTTTGATAAGTCTTTTTTATGGAATTATAAGCATTTGTCCTACTGATAGCAAATCACTTGTTAAGTTATTTATTAGTCTTAAATCTTGTAAACTTACGTTATATTTACGGGCTATATTCCATAAGTTATCTCCTTTTTCTACTATATATATACTTGAATTATTACCATCTATTACCTTATTATTATCATTCGGTATTTTTATTACTTGTCCTATTGATAATGTATTACTAGTTAAATTATTGTAATTTTTTAGATCATCTACTGATACATTATATTTTATTGATATAGAATATAATGTATCTCCACTTTGCACTATATAAGTATTATCTTCTATTACATCACTATCATTACCAGTACTTTCTACATCACTTGGTATCTGTAAAACTTGGCCAATGTATAAAGTACTACTGATTAAATTATTTTTATCAATTATTGCTTCTGGTGTAGTATTATATCTTAAAGCTATATTATATAAAGTATCTCCATTTTGAACCACATATTCTAAATTATCATCGCCCGTAATTAAATTATCAGGATTATTATTTGGTAATACAAGCATTTGACCAATATATATATCATTTGTATCTAAATCATTTAAATTTGCTATCTCATCTACCGTTGTATTATTAGCGTTAGCTATTTTATATAATGTATCTCCTTTTTGTACTATATATGTTGTATTAGTTTGATTAGATGGTGCAACACCTGGTATTACTAATTCTTGACCTACAGTTATTAAATTATTATTTAACCTATTTATTTCTTTTAATTCATCAACACCAACATTAAATTTTTTAGCTATAGACCATAAACTATCTCCTTTTTGTACTCTATATACATCATTTACTGTATTATAATCAGGATCTAAATAACTATACCCTTTATATTCTGCTACTGATTTAACTACTGCTTCTGCCCACTTTTGCCAGTCATTTTTTATTTGATCACGATCATCTTTTGTTGAATCTAAAAATGCATATTCTATTAATACTGATTCTGCTGGTGATGTATTTCTTATTATGTAATAGTAATCACTATTAGGATTAGATGGTAATTTTCTTTGATATAATTTTCTAATATTTTGTCCTGTTTCTTCTATATTATTAAGTATTAATTTTGATAATGTATCATTGTTTCTAAGGGAATATATTACTTCAGCGCCATCACCACCTGCCGATGTAAGTAATGATAAAGGAATTCTCCCATAAGACAAAAAAACTTCAGACTATATTCGTCTGAAGTTTTTTATTTAATACCTGTTTTTCAAAACTTATTTTTTAATGATTTATATATAAATTCATACTGCATTAATCCCTTTTCTCCATGTTCAAGCTGAAACAATTCACCCTTTCCAATATATTCAATTGAAAAGTAATTATTAAAAAACGAATCTATAGAATTTATAAAATCTTCCAATTTCCATTCTTCGACTAAAGGTCTTTTGGGAGGTGCATAACAAATGCTGCCATCCTCATACATGTGATAAAATGCCTTTTTAGGTATTATATTAGAAATTTCTTTAAATTTCGGGTATGTGTAAACACAAAACATATCATACATTTTTTTCACTATTATACATTCTACCTTAACATTACCATTAAAATCTATATTAAAGTTTTTTGAATAATCTTTTTCTATAATCGTTTTTATATGTTCATTATTTTCAGTATAGTCTACAATTCTAAAGCCATATTTTTTTATTGATAACTCAATATCATTTTTATTTATAACACCATGGTGTCTGACTTTTGTCATAGTTTGCCTCATTCTTTACTATTTTATTTGGCTGTCGTGGAAACCGATCCCCAAATATATCTTCCCACTTTTTTCTGTCACCTTCTATAGCTTTTCTTGCTAAATCTGAATAATTTGCAATTTCTTCTATAAAACCTTCAAATACCAATATATCTTTATCATCATAACCTACTTTACTTTCATCACAACAATCTCTAATATCCGTTATTGATGATATTTTTTTTATATTACTAAGTGTTTTTTCAAAAGCTTGATATAATCTTAATCCTATTGTTGGAATTGGGCAACATTTATGAATTAATTGTTCTAATGTATATGACTTTAATTTGTTATTCAATTGTTCTTTATTTAAATATTTAAAAAGTTTCATTAAACTATAATAACTAAACCCTTCATATTCCTTATTCTTTTTTATCATGTAATCTATATGCATTAATGCATTGGATGAAATCCAAGTATGTTTTTTGTTAGAACAAATCTTTAGCTCATTGTTTTTAATCTTTCCAATAACCATATCAACACTTATATTAGAATATATTATTCCGATGGAATTAGATTGTTGCCTAATATTTGAAGTTACTTTACCTTTTTTTTCTTTGAAATATTTTAAAAAATCATCATTTATTTCATCAACATTTTTATCACATTCATCTATAATGACAATAACATCAACATCAGGTAATTTATCAACATTATATTCATTTAGCACTGTATGTTTTGCATATGATCCACTAAGTCTTGTTTTTAAAATCTTATATCCCGTTGACTTATCATTCATAATCATATTAGTAAGATTATTGTGTTTTCTTTTTATATCTTCTTCATCTTTAGCATCTAAAGAAATAGTTTCTATAAATTTATTAAAATCGCTCGTTAATGTATTATTCACTATTTAGCCCCCTTTATGTACTCTTCATAATTAATAATAATTGAATTATTTATAAGTTTCATCTTTTCTAATAAATTTAGAGCAAAAAATGCTAGTCTACTATCCCTTATTACCTCTAATTCATAATCTTTTTGATTATTTAATAATTCATCTTTATTTTCACAAACAACAGCCTTTATATTTTTTTTATGTTTTATAGTCAATGGCTTGTTTTTTTCAACAATATAAATAATATCAATATTCTCCATATCGTTAGCAAAATCATAGCTATCAGAATAATCAGTCTTTGAAGATACTATAATTTTATAAGGACAAATATATCGCTTTTCCTTAATTAAATCGCCGGTTGCGGATATTATTTTTCCACCTATTTTAGCCTTAAGTTTATCAATTGAATTTAAATTAATGATACTGTTCTTCAATGTAGTCGCATTTAATGTAGTCTTAACTTGTATCACCACAATTACTGCTTCTATTGGTACTACTGTATATGTTTCATCAAAAAATGGTGGCACATAATTCTTGTCATAAATTATTATATCCATTTCGTCCGATATGTTATTATAACTATCAATAATAAAACCATTTGTTATACTATATTTTGATGGTATAATTTTTTCAAGAACATTTTTCACCAAATATTCTCTATACTTACCATCCTCTAAGTTATGCTCAATACGTATATTCATATCATTAAATAGTGATTGTTCTAAATTATCAAAAATATTTTTTAAAATTTTTCTTGTCATACTTATCTCTCCTTACTTCAAATTTGAGATAACTGGTAACTATCTTACCAATGTACTATAATAAATAATAAAAAAACATATTAATCCTCCTTTTGGAATTGACTAACATGTAAACTTCTGTTATTATACCCATTGACACAAAAGCATTTTTTGTGTATCATTGTAAATGAGAATAGAATTCGTGTTGTTAATCAATTCATTGTTTCATTGTTCTCGTTTTGTATAAGCCGAAAGGCAATTTAATTCTTTTTGGTAGTTACCAGCTACCAATATAAGCAAACATGTTTTCCGACATGTTTTTTTCGTTTATGCTTATATCAAATCAATAATATCATAATATATATAATAAAGCAACTTTTTGCCGAACATTTATTTGGTATTTTGCTTTTATCACAAAAAAAGACATAATATGATAATTATGTCTCATCTGAAATATGTAAAGGCCTTTTTAAATATACTTCTTAAAAATACCTCTCATAACAACTGCTAAATCGATTGTTTTATTTATAAGCTCATCATAATTAGAATGATTATCAAAATCTAAACCATTAATGTAATATTTTATTCTACTTGCTTTGCTATTATCTAATCTTTGCCAATCTAATTTAAATCCCAATTCATCTTCAATTAAATTCTTTTTCTCAAATAACTTATCAAATAGTTCTTTATCATCACTAATGTATAATTCAACACCAATCTTAGATTCTTTATTAACTAATGTAATTGTAACATGCGCGGAACTTGTTCCGATAGCTACATCATACCAATGATCAGTAGTAGCCTTTCTAACATTGAATGGTTTTCCTTTATCGATTAATATTTCATTAAACCTATTCCAAAATTCTAGTCTTTCAGATTGTGACTTATTTAAATTGTCTGAGCTATTATTTATCTTTGTATTTTTTATAAAATCATTAGGTTTTTCAATAACATTAAAGAATGGTGCAGGAATTGAGTTTTCGATTGTATAAGCTTTTAACTCTATTAAGAAGAAATTAATCCTACTATTTGTATTGTTATTTAACCATTCAATAGCACTTCTATGTTCTTCTTTAGCGGTTTTTACTATCCACACTATTACTTCTGCATCTAATCCAGAAGCATAAGTAATAATTTTACCTAAATGATCATGATTAGATGGTTCTAATTGATTTTCAATAATTACTTTAGTTCCTGTGGATTCATCGACAGCAAATAAATCACATCTATATGAACCGACATATGCTTCTTTTGAAACATCAACTAAAGTCAAACCTAAAATATCATTTAAAATATTAATGTTTTCCTCTTGTGATAACCATTCAGAAAAATCATATTGTTCATGCTTCCATAAGTTTCTTATATCCACTTCTTTCAATTTTCCTATTTCCATTTTTACCTCCACATATTAGATTTTTTAATTCAAATATTTACTTACAATTTCTTTCTTTTTATTGTTATATTCTAAAAGTATACTTTCTAATTCATTTATCTTATTATTTATTTTTTCAACTTCATTTGCGACCTTATTTTGTACCTCGATAGATGGTAATTTAACTACTAATGAAGACACCCTATCAGTAGATGCTCTATTACTTCTAGAAAATCTTTGTTTACTTCCTTCAATTTCAAGCATTTTTGCTAAATATAGAGGATTTATACTATTATCCAATACTTTAATATATCCACAATGATCAGTCGGATAGAATTTTTTACCTTTTTCAATACATCTTACCATCCAATCACCATCTATTCCCCATAAAACATAAGGTGTAGAATAGTCTGTTATTATTTCTTTATCTATCTTTCCAAAAATTACATTTACATTAGCACTAATTACTGGAATACTTCCATCCTCTTTTAATTCAGTTTTTAGTACCCTACTTCCAATTGATAATTTAAATTTATTTGTATCATCTAATCTTACTTTTGATAAATTTGATGATTGTATTCCTTCATTGAATACTTTCTCAATTTGATTTTTTAAATCTAATATCGACTTTTGAGCAACTTCAAGTTCTTTATCAATTTTTTCACACTCATTTACAATTTTTTTCTGAATTTCTTCAGGAACTATAGGAATTGGAATATTTTTTATATCATCAGGATATACATGAGGTTGAGCAACGCCTTTCTTAAACGACTCCATAATATATGGAACACTTTTTAAATAATTATAAATATATTTTGTTTCTAATTCATTTTTGCCTCTTATTGTTGTACAATCTGAAGCAAAAATTTTCTCATTCCAGTAATTTACATAACCAGCATTGGCACCTGAAGCAGAAACAGTTATTACATTTTCATCGCGATTATACTTATCAATCATATAAGCATAATCAACTCCACCTGCGACAACTTTATATTGCCCTTCATTTGAAGAAGCTTTAGTTATTGATTGTCCTTTTGAAATATCATTTGTTAAATTAGATAATTTATCAATGCTATATTTGCTCTTTATAATTATCCTTTCAGAAACATTAAGTGAAATTGACTTATCAAAAGTAGTCTTACTAAAGTTTAATAAATCTATTAATCTATTATTTTTTACATTTTTTTGATTTTCAAGGTTGATATCTTTATCTAAATAGCAATTTCTAATACATGTATTAATTTTATGACTATCATATAAATCCTCTTGATTAAATAATGGTGTAATGATTTTTTCTATACCTTTATTCTTAGATAAAGTATTATCTGTATCATTAATATTTGCTCCTACATATTTTATTCCTTCAGAACCTTTTCTATTTGACCACTCATATCCTAAATATTTTTTTATTTCATCTTTTGTAGATGGAGCATTAACCACTATTACATTATTTTTTTGACTAAATGCTAACATATAGAAATATAATTTATCTTTTTCTATTTCTAGTATTTTATTGATAGTTTTAACTTTAGAATCATTCAAATAAGCTTTAAACAGCTCATTTTCTTTAAGATTATCATTAATACTATGATTTTTTAATAATTCAATATAATCATTGAAGTTAATATTTTGCATGTCTAAATATGATTTTAGTAATTCTTGATCTTCAAATACTTTATCTTTTCCAAAATTTCCAGCAAACCAAGAATCAACTCTGTTTTTAAAATGATCTGCTAATGAAGGATTGTCATCTTTCTTTCTTAAGAATAAAGTTACTGTATTTGTACCAGTAGCCCCAAATGTTCCACTAGGCAATTCGACGATACTTATAATATCAAAATGCTTTAAAATTATTTCACGAGCTGATGAATAAAGAGCACTTCCATTTGTTAATATTGAAGCAGGTAAAATAATACCAGCAACTCCACCTGGTTTTAATAATTGTTTTGCTCTTTCAACAAAGAAAGTTTCTATCGAATTATTTGTTGAGTATGCATTCTTATTAACCAAGTTAGTTAATTCAAATTTTGATCTTTCATCTTCAGTTAGTGTTTCTAAAAAACCTTTTACTGAATAAGGCGGATTTGCAATTAATATATCATATTGTCCATCTTTTATATTATTGTTATCAGCTAAAGCATCCCCATAAGTTATATTAATATTATCTTGACCGTACATAAATGCTGAAACTTTTGATACCTTAGATAAACGATATTCTTTTTCTATACCATCAATACTAGAATAGCAATTTTGTAATTCTTCTTCCGTATCAAAATACTTTTTAATTTGTGATGCATATTCTGTTAGGAAATGTCCAGCACCACAAGCATAGTCTATTACCTTTGGATAGTTGTCGTTATTCTCTATTATTTCTTTTAATGGTAAAGAAGAAACTATAAACCTGGTTATTGGAAGCGGAGTAAAGAATTGTCCTTCGCTTTGCTTTATACCATCATCAAGAAAACCTTCAAACAAATCACCTAAGAATTGATTTTGTTCTTCTGTTTTTAGTTTAATATCTTGAAACATTTTTACCATTTTTAATAACACTTCAGAGTTTTGTTTAAACAATTCTTCATTATGAACATCAATAAATGCAAAATCATTATTAGTATAAAATTTCAATTCTCTAAAATATTCCATTACTTTATCTTTTGTGGCATCAGGATCATTTTTAAATAGTTTAAACGCATCATTCAATTGTTTATTATCTATATACGTTACTTCTTCATTAAGAAACTTTTGCATTCCATCTTTATATAGTTTTTGAAGTCTATCTTGAAGTTGATAATAATCATCAAATGCAATTCCCTTCCAATTAAACTTCAAACTATTAGGATGTTGTATTTCATCAACTATTTTGGCTAAAAAAATATTTATTAATTTATCAAATGCATTTTCATGTCCAGAAACATTATGCTGTCTTAAAATCGTTGCAAACTCATTATATTTCTTTTGTGTATCTTCAAATCCAACGCTTTTTAAATCTTTAATAGAATAAACTTTGTTTATTTCGTATGGAGCAACACTATCTTCAAATATACCAGTTTCTTCATATTCTAAATTGTATATTTCTTTCCAGACTTTATATAATTCTTTAACATCAGATGCATCTTTGTATTTTAATCTTTTAGAAGCCTTTAATGTTTTTAAATAATCTTCATTATCTTTTAAAGTCATTATTCTATCTACATATGTAATAGTCTTATTCTCAATATTTGACGCATATAAACATAAATATTGAGTTCTTTTAATTTGCTGTGCATAACTAAATAGTTGATCACCATCAACAAGCGTTTTTTTCCATGCTTTTTCAAATTCTTCTCCAAAAGTTTTACACTCAATAATCAAAAATTCATGTCCATTATTGTCTTTTACTAATATATCAGCCTTACCACCTGAAGCTCCTCTACCCAATTGCCATCTAGGTTCAAGTTCCAAATTTTTAGCAAAATATCCCTTGGCTAATAATCTTGTAACACATTCTAAAACAACAAAATTTTCAGGATGTTCAAAATTAGAAGTGGTTTTATCATTTACTTTTAAGTCATCAGGATATTTAATACTTTTTTCCTTTAAATCAACCATTATGCAAGCAGAATTATCAAAAAACCTTATATATAAATTATCGTCATCAGTAGAATAATTCATTAATTCCAATAATTCTTTAATATTATCTTTCTTTATCATTTCTTTCCTCCTAAAAGTTTTTATAGTTACGATTTCAATTGACAATTATAAATTACTATTAAGCTGTTTACAACGTCCATTATCTCTCAAAAAAATTATATCATATTTTGTCGAAATTAACTATCCTACTGTGCCAACTTGGCGCACTACTTTTACTTAGCAAGCATTGGAAAGTTCCTCCCACAGAGTAATTTCCACTTATTATGGGGAAATCCCCAATCCCCTCATAATTCTTTTTTATATAATAAAAATAAAAAATATTTTTATATGATATAATTTTATATGGTATAATTATATATAGGAGCTGATAGAATGGATAATTTAGAAAATAGAGTAAATGATTATATTAATAATGAATTATTAAATTTCAATAATATCAAAACTAATCCATTAGAAGGAAAAGATTTAAAAGATAGTATATTAAATAGATTGTTTTCAAGAAAATGGTCTCGTAAAGCACAGTATGATGATGCAAAAAAATATACTGAAGAAAAAGTTGATAACATTTTAAATAATAATTTAGAATTTCTATTTTGTTTTTGCTTTGGTGGATATAAACACTTTTGGGCTCCAACTTATCCTGAACCAGATTGGGCAGAAATTTTTACAATTAAATATTTAATGGAATATGTTCTTCCAATTGCTGAAACTTGGGGAAAAAATACTAAGATAGAATTTGAATCAGAAGAAGTAGCATTAACATATATGAATAATACTCCTCAAGAAGGTATGGATAAATATAATAAAGCATTTAAAGAACTAATTAGTTATATCAACAATAAAGTTAAGTATCCAATAGATTTAAGTGTAGTTTTGGCTAGAGATTTTTATGATAGAGATGAACTTCTTAAAAGAATGTATGATTATTTACCAGAAGTTAAAGAAAGATTTGATGACTTACCTAATGAAGAAAAAGAAATTAGATTAAAACGTGCAGAAACTAATATTATGTGGAACGGTAAAGAAGATTTAACTAATTTATCAGAAGAAGATAAAAAGAAGTTTATATATGAATCTAGAACTTTAAATGAATCATTTTTAGATATAGATTATGAATTAAGAGGAAAAGAATATTTTGAAAAAGAAAATCTTATTCCACTTCTTGGATCATTTGGTTTAGGTGCTGGCGGAGAATTATGGCTTCACTTGGCTTCTAATTCATCTTCAATGGTAGATTTTTGGGCTGGTATGGGAATACTTGAAGTTAGAGAAGATAAAATAATAGAAAAGACTATTTCTAAAAAACAATATGATCAAATAAAAGACAAATTAGTAAAAGTAAATCTTAATAACGGCTTAACTAATATAAGTAATAATTATTCTTGGATATATGTATATGAAGGTAAATTACCATTTTAAAAAGAGCAATTATGCTTAAAGGTTGAACTGTTTTTGATACTAAAAGTTACACAAATAGTTACACATTTAGTTACACAAATTGTTACACATTTGGTGTACAAAATTTGTAATTGATTTCTACACTGTCAAGTGTTAAGATTGTTATAATAGCAGATAGATTATGAAAAAAATTGGGATTTCCAAACTCTATACCTAGAAAAATTTTTCTGGTGAAAAATTAGGATTTAGAGAAGAAAAAAGTTGGGGTTTATTTTGGGAGTGTCAAGTGATAAAATGATTATAATAGTGGAAAAACTATAGAAAGAGAGGAAACTCTCTTTTTTTGTTGTATAAAAGAAAGGAGGATATCTATGAATGAAAGTTTTATAAAAATACCAACTTCTTTATTAGAAGTAAATATTCCTAAGAATGCTATTGTACTTTTAGGTATATTACAAAGTAATTCTAAAAAATTAGGTTATGCATATGGATCTAATAAGTATTATGCTGATAAGTTAAATTGTTCTACTAGAACAATAAGTAAATTAATTAAGTGTTTATTAGATCATAATTATATAACGATTAGTAATCCTAAAAGTTTTAAAAGAAAGATATATGTTAGTAATAATATTCTAGGTAATTAGAATATTTCATCTATCTAGATTGAATTATTATTCTAACAGAATAAATAAATTAAATATAAAAGTTAAATAGATAATAGAAAGGCCTTAGTTAAAGGTAGGAGGGTTATATGAAAGATATGATTGATTATATTAAATATCATGGTACTATTTCTAGTATTAGAGATAAAGCTGATAAAGATTATATATGGTTTGATATATGTCAGAAAGAGCCATATAAGGATAGTAAGGGAAAGGATAAGGTTAACTTATCCTTTTTTAGTGCAAGAATGTATATGGAATATTCCAATAAGATTGATTTAAGTATTGGAAAAGATGTTTATGTACAAGGTATCCCTAAGGGATATGTGGATAAGAAAGGTCATAGACAAAACTATATACATGTACTTGAAATAAATGGAATTGAAATAAGTAAAGAACCACCTTTATATCAAGATGGTTATTGGAATGGAAAGAAAATAGAAAAACTAGAAGCTACTAAAGAAGAACAAGATGAATTACAAAAATTAATAGATGAGATTGTAGGTGTTACAAATGAATAACGCACCAATACAAATCATAAATTTAAATATGAATAAAGATAAGAAAAAATTATTTAAAGAAATTATTATTAATTACTTAATAAAACAAATAACTACGAAAAATTAAATCGCACATTTGCGGTTCTTTTTTGAATCTAATATACTGTTACTGTCTTATGGGAGATAAGTAACAAGAAAAGGAGGTAAAATATGAATTATAGTTACTTATCAAACTTAGATTATAATGCTGGTATTTATATCAGACTTTCACAAGAAGATAAAGATAAAAAATATGAATCAGATAGTGAAAGTGTAACGAATCAAAAAGATATACTCCGTACCTATTGTAAAAACAATGGATTTAATCTAGTAGGAGAATATGTTGATGATGGATATTCTGGTACTAATTTTGATAGACCTGGATTTACTAAAATGATAGAAGATATAAAAGATAAAAAAATTAATTTAGTAATAGTTAAAGACTTATCAAGATTAGGTAGAGATCATGTCATGACTGGTTATTATATAGAAACATATTTTCCTGAGAATAAAGTAAGATTTATATCTATTGTTGAAAATTATGATAGTATGAAAAATCAAGCTAGTAATGACTCCTCTACTTTCATAATTGCATGTAATGATTATTACAGTAAGCAAAACTCTTTAAAGATTAGAAATGTATTAGATTCAAAAAGAAAAGATGGTAAATTTATAGGTAGTAAACCTTGTTATGGATATATGAGAGATCCAAATGATAAAGGACATTTAATCCCTGATCCTATAGTTTCTAAATATGTAAAATTGATATTTGAATGGAGATCAAATAATATAGGTATTAGTGAAATAGCAACTAGACTTACTAATATAGGAGCACCTACTCCAGCAGCATATAAAAACTTACCATCATCTAGTAGAGTTATAGAAAAGAATAAATGGACAATACATGCTGTTCATAATATATTACAAAATAGAATGTATACAGGAGATATGGTACAACATACTCAAACTAATATAAGTTATAAATCCAAAAAGAAAGTTACATTAGATGAAAGCTTATGGATAATAGTAGAAGATACTCATGAAGCATTAGTAGATAAAAACACATTTATGTTAATAAATAAAAAAACTAAAAATAAAAATAGATCTTATTCTAAAAGAAAAAGACCTGAAAGATTATTAGAAGGATTATTATTTTGTCATGAATGTGGTAATAGGTTAGGAGTACTTTATAGAAAGAAACAAGACTACTGGTGTATTAATTGTAATAAATATGCTAGAGATCCTGTTAGAAAATTATGTACATCTCACTTCTTTGCCTATGATTATTTTGAAGAATTAGTTTTAAAAGAAATTAAAAAATTATTATCTAATTTATTTCAAGGTTTAGATATAAAAGAATTAAACGAAGAAGTTATTAAAAGAACTAAAAATAATTCTAATGATTATAAAAAAAGAAAAGAAGATATTATAAAGGAACAAAACAAATTATTAGAAACTATTCAAATCATCTATAAAGACCGTTTAGAAGGTAATATTACACCTGATCAATATAAATTACTATCTAAACCATATGAAGCTAAATTAAAGGATTTAAATACACAATTAGAAGATATCAATATAGAAATAGAAAAAAGAAAACATAGTACTGATAAATTACCAAATTATATAAACAAAATAAAAAGATTGTTAAATCTTAACAACCCTAATAAAGATTTATTATTTGCTTTAATCGAAAGCATTGAAGCAGATAAGAATCGAAATATAATTATTAAATTTAGATATGATATTCTAGATACTCATACTTTTAAATATGAAGATAATAGAGTTCATAATCCATACTGAAGAAAAGGAAAAATATAAATGCTATTTTATTTTAATCATCCAAGATAAAACTGTAACAATTGCTAATATTATATTTAATGCAACAAGTATCCATCTTCTATTACTTTTCTTATCATGCCATGACATAACAGAAAGAAGTAAAGAAATAATAATAGATAAAACTAATCCTAAAACTAAAGCTGTTCTGAACATTAATACATAATTATCTGAAGTAATTTTTGCTATGATACTACTTACCAATTGAGTACCACCATATAAAGCAAAAATAACTGCTACAAATATGGAAATAATACTAATAGTATCAAAATGTATTTTATCAATCCTTCCATTTGTTTCATTTAACTTATTTTCAGTATTTACTATACTTTTTTCTAATTTTTCTTGTTCTGATAAATTGCGTTGTAATTGTAAATTATTAATTGAATCAAGCTTCAATCGATAATCATATTTCTCATTTATTAGATTTGCAAACTTGAAAAATTTAATAATTTCTTTATCAGTATATTCTTTCGAAGTTAATCCTTCTTCATCTAAGTTATTTCTTTTTCCTGATAACAGGAATGTACAACAAGTTGATAATAAACATTCTATTTCGTCTGCAGGAGTAGTTAATGACATATTATAGTCATATTCATTAGTAAAATATTTATAAATCAAATCAACTAATTTGTCATAATCTTTTTTTGAGCTTACATAATCTAATAAATGGTATGCTGCAATATTTACTCTCTTAGTACTTCCAGCACTTCCAAAACACATTGACTTGATACTCTCAATAACTTTTTCTTTTTGCATAATATATCACTTCCTTAGTAAATTATTATAACATATATTTTTTTTAATTTAATCCTTCATAATTACTTATACCTGCATCTGGTGAGTTTACTTTCCGTTATAATTATAAATATTTTGTTATAATCAAAATCATATTCTTATGATTGCTCAAACTTTTCACCATTATATAAACTAGTAGCATAAAAAATATAAATCATTATGATATAATAAAAATAGAATTAAACAAAAGGGTGATGAAAATGATATTTTATACCGTAAAAATATTTAAAGATTCATATGATATTAAAAAAGTATTCGAATTAGAAAAAGTATATGTAACCTATTTTGAAATTCTTAATAATGCTTGTGATATAAATTGTTTTACTAAAGAGGAAGTAATTGAAATTAAAAATGAATGTAATAGATTAATTAAATGTGAGTACATACATTATTTTAGGAGAAAAATAAGCGAGATAAGATATTTATGTGAAGACGTAATTAAAAATGATAAAATCCTATACTGTTTTAATGACGAATTTGCAGATGAGGCATTACACTTTATTAAACCGTTCACATATTTTAAGGAGGACCCTAATTGTCCTAAATGTGGTAAAAAAATGATAAAAATTCGTTATGGTATGCCTGGACCAGAAACATTAGAAAAATATGAAAAAGGCGAAATAGAAATTGGTGGATGTGACTTCGACAAAGACAATCCAAAATATTATTGCAAACACTGCGAAATACGTTACTGTGATGATTTAAAAACTTATTTTAAAGATCACAAAAATTTTCTTTAGTCTTTTATACTATCACATATATTTTTAATATCTTCATTTGTTAGTTCTTTACCATTTAATACTTTTTCTTCATATACTTGTATATATTTTATAAATAAATTATCAATATATTTTGACCATATATCAACCATTGATGTTTTAGGATCAATTATGGTTCTTATTTTATCTGAAAAAATAATATAACATCTATCTAATTTAGCCATAGATAGCGCTTCTTTAGCATCTTTCATTCTTTTTTTACCCTCAAAACTAAATGGTAATGATACTATAGCATCACAAGAAATATTCATTTCTTTAGCTAAATTACTTAAATATATAAGACCAGCTGTACCATTAATTCCACCCAATCCACATATGATAACTATTTTTTTATACTTAGAGATTATTAATTTTAAAATATCACAATTATTTTCATATATCTTCAAATAAAATTTATAATCACCATCCAAATGAGTATAATTATCTTTTAAAAAGTAGTTATCAAATTTATCATCTTCAGTTATAGTGCAGAGACCATCATATATTAAAATATGATCTAAATTACCATTATATTTTCTTATTAATGCGTGGCCACTACCACCAATAAAAATTAATGCACAATCATTCATAATATTTAATCCTCAAAGTTATTATATCATACATTTTTTACCCCCCATAATTACTTGTATCTCACCCAAGTGAGTTTACTTTCCATTATTTTAGTTTAAAACAGGTAAATAAATTCACCTGTTTTCTATTTGATTACTTAATATCTATTAATCCTTGATATTCTATGTTTATTTTATCATAACTTATATTTATTTTTGTTTCAATTTTATGACTTATAATATTTTTAAATTCTACTATAACATCACTATCAATAAAATTAATAAAATCTTTAGTATCAAATATTTCAATCATAGTTATTTTTGAGTCTAATTTAGTTGGCAAATCAACAAACTTTTTATTTTCAATATCCTTAATATTTTTATCTTTAAATCTATCTATGTAAAATTTAATATATCCCTTATTTCCATTTAATTCTATATCAAGATTTACTAGAATTGAAAAATATTTTTCTTTATTATATGTAGAATTAACATATTTAATTTCAGAAGATATTACATTATATTCATTATTATTAATTTTTAACATTTTATCCTATTCTTTTTAAAAGCTTAACGAATTTTTCAGTCAATTTTGGTCTTGCAAACTCTTCTTCTAAAGTTAAAATACTACTTTTATATCTTTTATATGCAAATTCATAATCGCCCTTTTTAATAGCATCAACGCAAGCTTTTATTACATTATTATAAATATAATCATATATTTTATTATTATCTTTAACATCATTTATTGAACTAACAACAATTGGTGCTGTTTCATAATAATGTTTTATATCTTCTTCCGTTACAAATTTATCCCTAAACCATCTAAGAATTGTTAATTCTTCACAATTATCATCAAAATTACTCATCATATGCCTCATACAAGCTGTTGTTAAGTAACAACTAACATCTGTTGTTTCTTTATCACCATCAGTTGTATCAACAATATTTCCCGTACCAGAATCACTATCAAAATTAATATGAATTGACCCATGATCCTTATTTTCTGCAGGACACTTATCATAAATATTTATATGATCAACACCATTTTTGTCAGTATTAACATTAATTTCTACTCCTTCTTTATTTACATAGTGCCCATATTTATCTTTTTCTCCCATAGTCTTTCTCCTTTCTAATTTAATTATATAACAATTATTTAGTAAATCAAGTTGTTTGTTATAATACTTTATAATTACTTATACCCACACCACCCGCATTTAAGTGATTTGATATTACTATATCATTACCTGATGTAATATATGGTCTTATTCTATTTATTCTATCTGTAGGATTAAGTGTTTCATCTTCTGTTCTTGATATAAAAACAGGAATACCCAATTCATTAAATCTATCATACATATAATTTGATATTTTAAGAGTATAATCTTTTTCTTTTATATCCTTACTTACAGCACCAGGATCGCTTCCTCCATGACCAGCATCTATTATAATCATATTATCACTTCCTCATGATATTTTATGATTTATACCTAACTTTGTGATATATAAAAAGAAGGATATAAGTTATTATCCATCTTTTTTCTAACGTTTACTCTACTGTAACAGATTTTGCTAAATTTCTTGGTTTATCTATATCACACTTATTATTTTTTGCAACATGATATGCTATTAACTGAAGAGGCACAATATTTACTAATGGCTGAAGTAACGGGTTTACTTCTGGTAATATTAATTTACTATTATAAAAATCCCCATCTTGATATAAAACATTAGTTGTAACATATATAACATTTGCTCCTCTTGATTTTACTTCTTTTAAATTACTTATTGTTTTAGAAGCAATATTTTTATCACTTATTATACCAATTACCGGAGTATTTTCTTCAACCAAAGAAATTGTACCATGCTTAAGTTCACCTGCTGGATAAGCTTCACTATGTAAATAAGATATTTCTTTTAATTTTAAGGATCCTTCCATAGCTAAAGCATAATCAATTCCTCTTCCAATAAAGAATATATCATTTTGCTTATATATATCATCAGCAATACTAATATAATTATCTTCATTATTTAACACTTCTTGAACAATAATTGGAAGAGATTTTAAATCTTTTAAGAATTCTTTTATTTCTTTTAAATCCTTTGTATCTTTATTATTCTTTGCCAATGCATAAGCTATTGTCGAAAGAACTTCTAACTGTGCACAATATGCTTTTGTTGTTGCAACCGCTATCTCACTTCCTGCAGAAGTATATAAAACATTATCTGTTTCTCTTGCAATAGAACTTTCCTTAACATTAATAATTCCTAATGTATCAGATCCATATTTTTTTGCTATTTTAGCAGCTTCTAATGTATCAGCTGTTTCTCCCGATTGAGATATAAGTATTACTAAAGAATCTTTATCTAAAAATAGTTTTTTATATCTAAATTCACTTGCTATTTCAACATCTACAGGAACGTTTCCGTATTTTTCAATTAAGCTTTTTCCAACTAAACCAGCGTGCATTGCACTTCCACAAGCTACAATACAAATTCTCTTATACTTACTTAAATCAGGTACATCTATATTAGATGTTTTTCTAATAACATCTGGTTCTTCAAATATTTCTTTTTGCATAAAATGATCATATCCACATTTACTAATACTTAACGCATCACCCTCAAATGTTTTTGCCTTATGATTAACAACTTTATTATCTTTATTATAAACTATAACATTATCACTAGATATTTTAGCAAAATCTCCATCTTCTAAAGTAATATACTTATTAGTGTAATTAATAATAGCAGGTACATCAGATGCTATAAAGTTTTCTTCTTTCCCTAAACCAATTATTAATGGACTATTCTTTTTAATGGCATAAAGGTTATCATAATCATCATCCTTTATTAAACCTATTGCATAAGCTCCTACTACTTTTCTTTGGAATTCTATTATAGACTTATTAATATCTTTATATTCTTTATATAAATCATTTAATAATACACATGCTACTTCTGTATCAGTTTCCGATTTAAAGTTGTATCCTTTTTTTATCAATTCTTTTTTTAATTCTAAATAATTTTCGATAATACCATTATGAACAATTGTAATATGTTCACAGTTATGTGGATGAGCATTATCTTTAGTTACAGCACCATGAGTTGCCCATCTAGTATGACCTATAACAAGATTAGAATCTTCATTTAATTTTAAATATTTTTCTAGGTTCTTAATTCTTCCTTTTTCTTTTATTATATATAATTTATCATTATTAACATAAGCTATTCCAGCTGAATCATAACCCCTATATTCTAAGTTTTGAAGCCCGTTATAGACAGACTCCACCCCTTTATTGTTTTTTCCTATATATCCTAAAATTCCGCACACAAAATTTTCTCCTGTCTATTTAATTATATGCGTGATATATTCTTTATTATAATTTTGATTTTATTTTTTAAATATACCTAACGATTGCATTACCGTGATAGCATCCGCCGAATTTTCGATAACTATCATCCTCGTCACCTATTTAAAGGTCTGGCGCTATTTACCAATAATTCCTCCATATTATTTAGTAAATTTATAATACCATTATAGCACATAATTTTATTAAATAACATTTTTATTAGATCAGAAAAAGCAAAATTTTACTTTTCTGTTTATTATATAAATTATTTAATATTCAACAAAACAATGTTATAATTAATTAAAGGAGTGATTTTAAATGTTTAATAAAAACAATGATGTATACCTAAAAATAACTAACATGGTTTTAATTATTATTGCTACCATTTTTTTAGGAATTGCAATAGGAAGTAATTACTATAAAGAAAATCTTCCGAGTTTTGGTTGTGGTAGCGATTTTATGGTAACCCGAAATGAATATGGTAACGCAAAAAATAATTATCATGCAACATGTCTTAATTATAGTAATATAGACACCCATGATAATTACAGGATTATGAGTATTGCATATAGTATTTTTGGAACATCAATTATTGCATTAATAATATGTAATGCCACAAATAAGAGAAAATAATTCACAAAAACTACACATATTATTGTGTAGTTTTTTAACAATTTCATATTTTACTTAACAATTAATAAAAAATAATAATATTTTAAATAATGCATTAACACATATAGTATTAATGCTTTTTTATTTTTTGCGGTTTTTCTTCCTTACTATTTTTAACTGTGGAAAAGATTTAATTAATCTTCTACCAATCCAGGAATTTGATAAAATATATTCTTTTACCATTTGAGTTACTTCTTCAGTATTATCTATTATTTCTTTTTTTGATTTAATGTGTAATTTTTCAATAACTACATAAGAAATAATAGTATCTGAAACAAAAATAATAAATAATATAGCAAATATTATAATTCTAAGATTATTAGGAATTGAATTAATAAAATTTACTATTGGTGTATTTATTACCTTAATCATAAATACACCTAAAACACCAAAAGGAATAAGCATTTCAATACATATTCTTCCATTAATATTATACTTTCTATCACTATAATTCCACCATCTTGCATTAAATAGTTTTTCCAAAATAAAACTTATTAAATACTCAAGTAATGAACATATAAACATTGACATAATAAATAGTATTATAATATCATTTTCATATTTTTGGAGTAGTGTAATTATTAAGATACAACCTATTCCATAAATTGGACAGTATGGACCTATTAAAAACCCTCTATTGACCACTTTCTTTTCACGGTAATAACAATAAAAGATTTCAAGTACCCATCCTATAAAAGAATAAGTTATAAATAGCAAAAATAGTATTATAAAATTCATGATATTCTCCTCATACAAAAATATGAATATAAAATATTCATATTCTTATTATTTTAACTTATCTAGTTTAATACTTGCTTTTTCTTCTTTACCATTTCTATAATAAGTTACCTCAATTATATCATTTAAATTATGTTTATACAACTGATATTTAAGCTGTGCTGTTGTTTTTACTACCTCACCATCTACTTTTGTAATAACATCCCCTTCTTTTAAGCCCGCTGCTTTAGCAGGATAATCATTTTCTACTCTAATTAAAACAACACCATATTTAATACTTTCATCTACACTTATATTATTATTATATAATAAATATTTATTTGTTAAATCAACTATTTGAACACCAATTATAGGTCTTTGAATTGTTTTACCCTGTTCAAGCGTATCAACGTAATTCATAGCATCTTCTATTGGAATAGCAAACCCCATACCTTCTACTTCAGCATCTACCAATTTTAATGAATTAATTCCTATAACATCCCCTGCTAAATTAACAAGTGGTCCACCACTATTACCTGGTGATATTGCTGCATCTGTTTGAATTACTTTGACAATATATGGTTCTGATGAATTTTTAGAACTGCTTGTTTCAATTAATCTATCCTTACCAGATAAAATTCCTTTTGTTACGGTACCAGCATAACTAGCTCCCATAGGAGACCCTACAGTAAATACAGTATTTCCAACCTTTGTATTTTCACTTGTACCAATGCTAGCAACCTTTAATACATCTTTAGCATCCATCCTTAAAACCGCCAAATCAAGATAAGTATCTGTACCTAATATAGTAAGATTTATTACATTATTATTTGATAATGTTGCTTGTATATTATTACCATTTGAAACAACATGAGCATTTGTTAAAACATACCCATATTTATCATCCTTATCATACACAAATCCTGTACCAGTTGATAAAACAATACCACTATCATTCATTACTTCAATACATAATACCGCATCATAAATACTTTCTATTGCACTTTCCATTGATTCTTCAGTGACAGTATTATTCGATACTATTCTGTCCTTTGTTACAACTTTTGGATTATTACCAATGTATAAATACATTGCACCAGCCCCTATTAAAAGTGCTATTAAAAACAAAAATATTATTCTAAAAGAATTATTGCTAGATTTTTTTTTGTTATTTTTATTACTTTCATTAGAATACTCAATTATTTCCATAAATAATCCCTCCTAATTAATTCTTGTAATTTCCTTCCAATTCTTTGGAAAGCCCATTCTATCAAGTATTTTTTCTTGAGAAACAGTTGAAATTTTCCCATCTAAAATATTTAAATCATAATCTATTTCATTTATAAAATCTGCAAAATCATTTGGTGTAAGCATATCCTTAAGCATTATTATTACAGAAAATATATCATTTTTTCCATATATATACTCATCATTAGTTAAAGGAATATTAAGTAATGAATGATATTTAGTATCCGGAATACTTTTTTGAGTTCTATGCTCAAACACAATATCTTCATGAGCACATAAATTACGATAATTTGAAAGTAGTCCTATATAAAGGCCTAATGTTTCAACATCTAATTTATAAAAATTGGCTATCTTTATTTTATCCTCAGGCTTTATTATTGAATAAAATTCATTTACCATTCC
>CAZFXQ010000005.1:0-36234 GCA_964523265.1 uncultured Muribaculaceae bacterium
ATGGTAATGTGTTAATAGCTCAAGGAATAGAAGTAAGTAAGAAAGTAAAAGATAGTGTTATAGGAAAAAAATTATATGATGCTGTATGTTCATCATTAAAATATATTATGGATGAAATGAATAAAAAAGATGATGAAATAGTTGCAACCATAATAGGTTTATCAAATTATCATACATCAAATTATAATCATAGCATCTTGCCATTTATTATTAATCCGATTACTAATAATAGTTCTTATAATGGCATTTATAATTATCAAGCGTTGTTGCATTTAAAAGAAGATAAAAGTTTAAGTGATATTAAACTTTATATTCCAGAAGCATCTTACTTCGATGATGAAGAAATACTAAAAAGAAATGACACAATATATCAAAATGATATAACATATCAAAAAATAGAAAAAATATTACAGTCATTAAGATATGCTAGATATAAAAAGGATAATTATTATAATTTTAAAATAAAAAACGAAATATATACAGAGTGTACACTATCATGGTTTATTACTGTTTTTGATGATGGTACTATTGATAGTTTTATTAATTCTGATAATCCTAATATAATAAAACAGTATAATGATGAGCTAGAAATAATAAGTAAAAACATTGGAAAATGTGTTTAATATTTACATTCATTAGATATATGCTATAATAAATAACTGATAAGGAGGACAGATTATGAATAAAGAAGAATTTTTGCATAAAGCAAATGATAAACTAAACGCTATGAGGTATTTTCCTGAATTTTTTGAAAAAGATTGTAATGTTTCAAGTAATAAAACAATAGAGCAGTTAAACAAAGCATATACTAAAGCTTGTAAAAAATATGTAAGTTTTAAAAACTTTGATGAATCTAATACAATTAGGCTTGCATCTGCATATGGATATATGATGAGTGTATTGGGAAAAAACAAAAATGCTTATGAGCCAAAACATAGAACGACTAAAGATTTATTAAGTAGCTATGATAAACTAATTGAATCAATTTCTAGATATCATTTTAATCCAGAATATGATAATTCTTATGGGGATAATCAAAACAAAGCTAATAAACAAATGTTATTTGAAATATCATTATTAAGACCAATGTTAATTATGGTGTTGGAAAATATTGATGATCAGTTAGAAAAAAGAGGTAACAACAATGTTAATTTTAATGCTAGATTAACAGTTAAATTAGTAGATTTAATAGAAGATTTTTTCTATGTAAATCAAGGATTAACACGTGCAGAGTGTAACTATCATAATATGTGGGATCGTGTTATGAAGGGTTCTTGTAATAATAGGAGTATTAGTTATTTAGATGTTACAGAATATGATTTAGGAGAAACAAAATTAACTTGGAAGAAAAAGAAAAATGAAGCGTGTCATACTATTTTAAATTTTCATAAAAGTATGAAAGAAATAAATAGAAATTTAAATTCTTATGATTTAAATGACTTAAGAAATTTTATAAAAGTTAATGAGCTATATGTTTATGGTATTGATAATATTGTAAATGGTCCTAATTATTATAGTTATTTAAGTGATGAAGAAAGAAAAAATTTAGATGAACAAAATAAATTAAGAAAAACTTTGGCTAAAAATAAATAAAGGATTATTTGAATTATTTGATTAATTCAAGTAATTCTTTTTTTGTTTACTTATTAATAATTAAGATGTTATCATATAATTAATAAGAGGTAGTTATGGAAAAAAAGATAATATTAAAAAAAGAAGATGGTATTTATAATATTCCTAGGTTTATAAGATTTGAGATAAGAAAAAACACTAAATTCTATTATGAATATAACGGAAAATTATATGATAAAGAAAAAAAAGATAATTTAGAGGTATGGCAAATATCTATTTTAGTTTGTGCACTTAATATAAAAAAGAGAAAAGAACGATTAAAATATGTATATGATAGAGCATGTGATATATTAGACTCTGGTTTTTATGGAAAAAATTTATGTGAGTTTAAAAATAACCAGTGTATGCATGATAGATTACATGCTAAAAGTTTAGACGGTTGTTGTAGGAATAATAATAATTCTAGGAAATGTAGGTATATTAAAAACCATAGATGCGAAACTAGGTGTTTGGCTTGTAAATTACATGTATGTTATTGTCTTAAAGAAAAGGGAATTAAATATAAGGTAAATGATATATTAGCATTAAAATATTTATATAGTTGGAAGCAAAAAATTATTGTACGTTGTGATTTTTTTATGACAGAGGAAGAAGTGTTAAAAGATGTATATAGAAATAGTCTTATAATATGGTCTTTATTTACTAGACATAAGAGTTTTGTAAAAAATATAGACAATGATTAAAAATAAGTATATAATAGTCAATTAAAGGAGGTTTTAAGTTATGAGTAAAAAGTATGTTATATCAAGAAAAGATGTTTGCGCAGGACAATTATTAAAATCAGAAGAAGTATTATATAGAGCATATGATTGTGTGGGTAAAAAAGAAGTTACTCAGGAGGAACTTGCCAAGCAAGGAATTAATTTTTCTGTTTTTTCAGGTTTAATATTAAGGCCTATGTTGTTTAATGTAAATGATAATGGGTTAGCAAATGATTTAATATATACTACACCTACAAGTTATCCAATTAAAGATATGAATGCAAATGTTAGTGTAGATGGAGAATTTATAATTGATAGTTATGTTGAATTAGAGGAATTATTAAAGTATTTAAAATATGGTGTTGATTTAACTCAAGATGATTTAAATAAAATATATAGAAAACTTATTACAAATAGATATTGGTTAAATCATAATAAAGAGCTTTTTGGACTAATAAAATGTGGTTATGGTCAATATTTTGGTGGTGGAACACAAATACTTCCATCTGAAATTTATGAAAATTTAAGCCACATTAATTGTTGTACAAATGGTAAGCCACATGAAGAAGAACCGGGTTATAGTTTAATTAAAAGAAAAAAATAAAGCTTAAATGCTTTGTTTTTTTGTACAAAAATAACTTTGTAACAAAATGATAAAAAGTATTGACATATATGTTACTTTGTATTAAAATGTAATTATGTGGGAGGTGTTATTGTGAATGCAACTTTAAGTTTGAAAGAAGCATTAGAAGTATTAAAAAAGCGTTATGAAAAAGAATATAGTAGTTATGATTCTTTTTCGGTTGATTTTTGTTCTAAAAGTTATAATACAACAAGTACAGATTGGGGTGGTGATACTACTACTTATAATTATTATGCATTAAGTGCTGATATCAGGTTAGGTAAAAAAATTGGTAATGTCACTGTTAATTATAATATAACAAAAACAAATTATGAACTTAAAGATGATTTGTTAAATGAACTTAATGAATTATTTAAAGATGATGAATATGATATTTCGTGTTTATGGTTACCTTTATTTGATAGTGATGAAGTTAATTTAGATAAAGAGGTATCATTTAGTTTGAAAAAGAAAAAAGATAAAACGTTAGTAAAGAAAATTTAAGGGGAGGTAAAAATATGAAAATATTAAAAAAAGGACATGCGTATAAACAAAGATGTAATAAATGTAATTCCTTGTTACTTATTGATGCTGCTGATATAGAAACTGGTACATATACAGATTATGGTGGTTTTAAAGAAACATATAAAATTTTTTGTTGTGCTGTGTGTGGTTCATGCAACGATATAGATGAAAGTAAAAAAATTGTTTACACGGATATTGATGATAATTTATCATATAGAAAGGGATTAGTAAGGGGGAATTTTCATGATTGATTATACAGTTGATTTATTAATTTTTGGAATTTCAAATAAAAAAAATAGTAATATACGAGAATTATCAAAAAAAAATTTAAGTGTTATATTGGTAAAAAGAGATAAAGAGCCATTTAAAGATATGCTAGTATTACCAGGTGGTTATGTTAATAGTAATGAAACATCTGAAGAAGCAGCTAAAAGAATATTAAAAAAAGAAACAGGGTTAGATAATATTGCATTATACTTGTCTGGTATAAATGATGAAGTAAAAAGAGATCCAAGAAATAGAACAATATCAGTTTCTTATATTGCTTTAATAGATGTAGAAAAAATAGATAAGAAATTAAAAGAAAACTCAAAATGGTATGATATTAATTATTATATTAATGATGATAGTATATATGTTAAACTAGATAATATATTGTTTAAAGTAGGACGTAAGATTATTGATAAGAAGTGCGGGTATGAACGATATTATTTTGTAAATAAAAATAAATTAGGTTTTGATCATGAAATTATATTAACTAAAGGTATTATGGAATTAAGAAATAAAGTTAAAAACACAGATATTGTTTTTAACTTATTTCCAAAGTGCTTTACGATTGGTTCATTAGAACAAGTGTATGAAGATATTTTAAAAGAAAAAATTGTTAATTCTGCTTTTAGAAGAACTTTTAAAGATAAATTTGAAGTAACAAATGAAATGGTTAAAACAGGTGGACATAGACCAAGTCATCTATATAAATATAAAGAAAAACAGGAAAAAACTTATACATGTGAAATGGTAGATATATATAATCCAGACACAATGGAAAAAACTGGAGAAAAACTTTCCAAATTAGCGGCACACAGATTAGGTGTTTGGCATAGTTCAATTCATTTAATTATAGTAAATAAAAATAAAACTAAAACATTATTTCAGCAAAGATCAAGTTATAAAGATTTATATCCGAATATGTGGGATATAGCAGTAGGTGGACATATTTCATCTGGTGAAAGTGATGAAATGGCAGTAAGAAGAGAATTGAAAGAAGAATTAGGAATAAATTCTGATGATTACAAAATAGAATTTATAAAAAAGTATAAAGAAGAATTAAAAAATAACAATATTGATAGTAAAGAAATTGTAAGTATATTTATATTATATTTGGATGTTAATATTGATAAATTAAAACTTCAAAAAGAAGAAGTTGGTAATGTTAAATGGGTTACAAAAGAAGAAATGAAATTATTAATTAAAGAAAGAAAAGTAATTCCTCACATTGAAGAATATAAATTGCTTAGTGATATTTTAAAATAAAAGCTAATTATTTAGCTTTTTTAAATATAAAAATTTAGCAATCATATCTTGACAGTGCTAAAAATATAATTATAATAATAATTGTACTGGAGGAGATTAAAATGGCAAAACAACAATTTAAAGCAGAATCTAAAAAATTATTAGATTTAATGATTAATTCTATTTATACTAATAAAGAAATATTTTTAAGGGAATTAATATCTAATGCAAATGATGCACTAGATAAATTATCTTATAATTCTTTAACAGATAAAACTATTAAGATAAATAGGAAAAAGTTGCAGATAAATATTGATGTTGATAAAGAAAAAAGGCTTATTACAATATCTGATAATGGTATTGGTATGAACTATGATGAATTAAAAGAAAATTTAGGTACAATAGCAAAAAGTGGATCACAAGAGTTTAAAAAAGCATTAGAAGAAAAAAATAATACTAATATTATTGGTCAGTTTGGTGTTGGTTTTTATTCATCATTTATGGTAAGTGATGAGGTAACTGTTGAAAGTAAAAAGATAAATGAAAATAAAGCGTATAAATGGGTATCTCGTGGTATTGAAGGATTTGATATAAAAGAATGTGAAAAAGAAGAAAACGGAACAAAAATAATACTTCATATTAAAGAAAAAACAGATGATTTTGATTATGATAAATTTTTAAATGAATATGAAATTAGGAATTTAATTAAAAAATATTCTGATTATGTATCTTATCCAATTAAAATGGTAAGTGATAAGAAAGAGGAAACAATAAATCAAATGATTCCATTATGGAAGAAAAACAAGAATAAAATAAAAGAAGAAGAATATAATTTATTTTATCAAGAGAAATTTTTTGATTATAATAAACCTCTTAAGGTAATTCACATTAATACAGAAGGAATAGTTAGTTATGATGCTATTTTATTTATACCAGAAAATGTACCATATGATTATTATACAAAAGAATATAAAAGAGGATTAGAATTATATTCAAGTGATGTATTAATTATGGAAAAGTGTTCTGATTTATTACCTGATTATTTAGGATTTGTAAAAGGTGTTGTATCATCACCTGATTTATCTCTTAATATATCAAGAGAAATTTTACAACAAACTAAAGTATTAAATACAATATCTAAATCAATAGAAAAGAAAATATTAAAAGAACTTAAAGTAATGCTAGATGAAAAAAGAGAAGATTATGATAAGTTTTTTGAAAAGTTTGGTAATAATATAAAATATGGTATTTATGAAAATTTTGGTGAGAAAAAAGAAGATTTAAAAGATTTAATAACATTTTATTCATCAAAGGAAAAGAAGAATGTAACATTAAAAGAATATACTGATAAATTAGAAGAAAATTATGATACTATTTATTATGCATGTGGTGATAATATAAACAAAATAGATATGTTACCGCAAGTTGAAATATTAAAAGAAAAAAATATAGAAGTTCTATATTTAACTGATTACATTGATGAATTTGTTTTAAAAACAATAGATAAGTATAATAACAAAAAGTTTGTTAATGTTTCAACAAATGAATTTGATTTATCAACAGAAGAAGAAAAGATTAATTTAGATAGAAAAAATAAAGATGATAAAGAAATGTTTGATTTTATGAAAGACCAATTAGATTCAAATGTTGAAAGTATTAGATATACAAATAAATTAAGTAAACATCCAATATGTTTAGCAACAGAAGGTGATGTAACTGTTCAAATGCAAAAAGTAATAAATGCAATGCCTACTGACGAACATATTGATGCTAAATTAATACTTGAAATAAATGAAGAACATGATATAGCTAAAAAGATAAAAGATTTATATGAAAATGATAAAGAAACATTAAAAAAGTATACAAAGATTTTATATAATGAAGCTAGAATAATAGAAGGATTAGAAGTTGTAAATCCATCTGAATTTAGTGATTTAGTATGTGAAATGTTATCAAAATAAAAAAGGAAGAATTATTTTAAAATAATTCTTCCTTTAATTTATATATCCATTTGTTTTAAATCTATCAATTGTTTCTTGTTTTGTTTTTTCACCGACAATTCTGTTTAGTGTCGTTTCTTCTTCACCATCTTTTATAAAAATAACAGTAGGTGTTCCGCTGACATTTAGTATACTTTTAAATTCGCCGTACTCACTTGTTGTTAATTTTGTGTTATCTAGATGTAATATATCAATATCATATTCATTTAAAACACTTGTAAGTACTGGCTTATAACTTTGACAATGTGAACAATCCTTGTTACCAATGTAAAGTACAAAACTTTCTTTATTATTTAACCTTTCTTTTAAATTACTATAGCTAATTTCTGTTATGTGGTTTTCTTCTTTTCCACACCCACATATTAAAAACGCAACTATTATTACCAATATAAATAATTTTGCTAGTTTATCCATAATTTTATCACTCCATTATAATTGTATCACTAAATTTTCTTTTTTGACACATTTTTTTAAAAAATGATATAATTCTTATATGAGGTAGTTATGAAAAAGTTAGATAATAATACTATATTAGTTGATGAAGAAGATTATTTAAATAAATTTAAGAGTTTAAAGAAGAAAAAGTATATTAAATATATATTAAAAACTAATATTAAAAATAACGAAGAATTAAATGCTTTTGTTAAGGCGTTTAACTATAAAGATTTAAAAAAAAGATATGAATATATATATGATTATATGTGTAATTATTTAGATAAAAATGTATGTGTTTTATGTGATTTTAAGGATAATAAGTGTATTGGTAACAGGCTTAAAACTTCTGTTCATGAAAAAGATGGATGTTGTTATTTTAGAAAAGATGGGTTTTGTGAATTTTTTGACGGAAAAAAATGTGTTAATCCTAATATTACATGCAAACTTTTTATGTGTTGTGCTGCTGAAAAAAAGCTAGGATATGAATCTGTATGTAATAATTATTTGCTTCTTAATTTTTTCTTTAATAATGTTCAAAAAGAAATTTTAGAGCACAGTTATAAAAAGAAAAAAGAGTATACAATTGATTTACTTCTTAAGAATACAAATAGTTTACTTTTTATTAGAAAATAGATATAATTTACTTAATGAAGGGAATGTTTTTATGAAAAAAATTTTAGAATTTATAAAAGAAAAATCATATTATCTTTTAGGCGCAACGGTACTCATTTTAGTGTTAGCAGTAGCGATAGCTTCTTGCTCAAAAGGTGGTGAACCAAAAAGCTATGATCAAATTGAAAATATTGTGGTTGAAGCAGCTGAAAAATATTATGAACAGAAAAGTGATTTGTTACCAACTAAAGAGGGCGAAAGTGTAAGAGTGAATGTTGGAACTTTAATTGAGGCAAATTTGTTATCTGAAATATATGATCCAAACGATAAGTCTAATAAATGTAATGGATATGTGGATGTTATTAAAATTGTTAACACATATTCATATATGCCATATTTGAATTGTCCGGGTAATTATGAACCTGAATATTTAGCTGACAAAATAAAGAATTCTACATTAGATGAATATGGTAATGGTGTTTATGAAATGAATGGTGAGTATGTATACAGGGGTGATGATGTTAAAAATTATGTTATTTTTGCCAATCAAGTATGGAGAATAATTAAAGTCGATAAACAAGGAGATATAGAAATTGTTTTAGCGGATGAGCAAAATTACAATAGAGCAGAATGGGATACATCATATAATCCAGAAATAGGTAGAAGCTATGGAAAAACCACTGATTATTTACATACAAGCATTAGGAGAAGCTTACAAGCATATTATGATGAAGTGTTAGATGATTTTTCAAGATCAAGGATAGTACCTAAAAATATATGTGTTGGTCCAAAACAGTTTGATGCAAAAGAAAATGAAGATGAAGAGTGTTCTGTAATAAAAGAAAATGAATATGTTAGTTTATTAAGAGTTAGTGATTATCCAAAAGCTAGTTTAGATAGTGGATGTACTATATATAGTGCACTGGAATGTACAAATAGAAACTATTTTGCGATAACAGGCAGTATTAATACATGGTTATTAACTAGAGTATTAGATAATTCATATGAGGTATATACTTTAGCAGGTGGTATAGATTATGATCAGGCTTACAGGAATAAAAAAATATGTCCAGTGGTATATTTATCAAAAAGCGTTATAGTTTCAAGTGGTGATGGTAGCTATGATGATAATTATATAATAAAATAATTAATTTTGTTGACAAAATAAATAAATTGATATACAATTCTTATGTAGAGTTAGGAGGATTTTTATGAATATTAGTAGTATTTTTAGTATTTTGACTACAACTACAACAAGAAGTGGTGTTGGCTCAACTAATTTTAATTGTACTACACAATTAGAAGGTGTTATTGCTATTGCAGGTTTTGTGTTGAAAGTAATTCAGTATGCTGCACCAATAATCTTAATTATATGGGGATCTATTGATTTGATTAGAGCAATAACTGCAGGTAAAGAAGAAGAAATTAAGAAGAAACAAGGAATACTAATAAAAAGAGCGATAGCAGCGGTAATATTATTCTTTGTTCCACTTTTAGTAAGTACACTTCTAGGGTTAATTGGTTCTACTGATTGGAGAAGTTGTTGGAATGCAAACAAAGATAAACCTTTACCAACAGCCGGCGAAGTACCAAATTAAAATTAATAGTTAAAAAAGAGTTCATATTGTGAACTTTTTTTCATTTTATATAAAAAATATGTTTTAATTATCTTAAAAAAATGTTATCATTATAGTAAGTATAGTAGATGAGGTGTTTGTATGAGAAAATTAAGTAAGCTGGTACTATTTATGATATTTGTAATGTTTGTTGTTACTAATAAGGTAATAGCAGATACTTGTGTTGGTAAAATTACTGAAAGTGAAAGAAGTGGTAGCCAGGTTAAGGAAACTGTTACATGGAATTGTGATGATCCAAAATATCAGAATACTTGTAACTTTAATATAGAAATCGAAGATACAAAATTTATACTTTCTTTTTATTGTAGTAATGGTAAATTAGGAAGTGCAACAATATATCCTTCTGATGTTTCAGATTGTAGTGAAGTGGGTACAGGATGGCGTGTTATGGGCGGAAAATCCAAGTTGGATAGAACAGAGTTAGATGTTAGAACGTATGATAAGGAATTTTCACCAGATAAATACTATTTGCTTAATATTAGCCCAAAAGCGAAAATATTACCATATGGTTTGTGCATAAGCTTTGGATCTCCTGTTATACCTGGTACAACGACGAATCCAGGTGAAACAACAAAATCTGTTGGAATATCAAGTGGAACTAATACAGGAGCTAGTGTAACAAAAAAAACAAAGGTGAATCCTGATCATCCTAATTTGTCTACTTATAAAACAAATACGTTAGCAGAGCCAAGTAATATTTGTACTCAAGAAGTCAAAGATAAGGCCCACTACTATTGGGCATATATTATGGTAATGGCGCCAATAGGTTTAATGATATTGATATCTGTTGATTTCGTTAAAGCTATTACATCAGGTAAACCAGATGCTTTAAAGAAAAGTGGTAATGATGCTGTTAAAAGAGCAATTGCTTGTATTATATTACTTATGTTACCATTTTTATTAGGTACTATATTTAGTTGGTTTAGTATGAATTTCTGTTTTTAAGGTTGGTGATTTAACTTGAATATATTATTTAGTTGGCTATCAATACCTAGAATGATTGGTATATGGATAGATTCTATAGCTTTTTCATTGATTGATAATGCTTATAATTTGATTGTATTTTTTGCAGGAAAAAAACTTTTTGCAGATGGTACCGTAAGTAAAATAATAAGTAGTACTTATGTTGTAATTGCATTATTTGCATTATTTAGGCTTGCGTTATTACTTATTAATGCAATGATTTCACCTGATAGATTATATGATTCTAAAAATGGTATTGTTAAAATTGGTCTTAATGTAGTTATAATGTTTGTACTATTAGTTATTACACCTTTACTTTTTAGTGAAGCAAGGGATTTACAAGAATTTATTGTAAAAGAAAATTTTATTGGTAAGATGTTTGGATTGGGTGTTACTAGCTTTGGGACTTATGTCGATGATGATGATGATCCGAGTACACCAGCACCAACAGCGGATGAATATAATCCCGGTATTATAATGCAAAAAATGGTAATTAGTGCATTAATATATCCGGATGAAAGATTAGTGAATGATGATGGTACACCAAATGGTGAATGTACCGGAAAATGTGATGATATTGTTACTGATTACAAAGATATGATGGATGGTGATTATAAAGTTGATTATGGGTGGTTATCTAGAAAAATAACGGTATCTGTAGATGTTGGTGATGAAGAGGTTTACGTACTACATTATTACTTCATAGTAACACTTGCTGTTGCTGGATTTATTGCATATATATTATTTTCATTTGCAATTGATATTGCTGTTCGTAGTGTAGAACTCGCAGTTTTAGAGATATTATCACCACTTTTTATAGTAACATATATAGATCCTAAGTCTGCTAAATCAGGGCCATTTCATAATTGGCTTACGACAGTTGGTAAAACATATGTTAGTTTATTTATAAAACTGGCCATAGTTTCAATTATGCTTGTATTAATAACACTAGTTGAAGACATAGATTTATCTGGTGGAGGATTGTTAGCAAAAATAATAATGATTTTCGCGATATTAATATTTGCTAAAAAAGCACCAACCTGGATATCTAATATGATAGGAATTAAAGATAGCGAAGGATTAGGTGGACTTAATATTGGTAAAAAACTAGCTGGAGCTGCTTTAATAGGTGGTGCAGCACAAAATGCATTAAATAAAGGAAAGAATGCGTTAGCAGGGGCGGGGTTAGGTTTAGCTAAAAATGCTCATGCATATAGAAAAGCAAAGAAAAGTCAATTAAGTGATTCTGATGATAGAGCGATGGATAGAGTTAAGTCTAGATATCATGATAATCGTGAAAGTTCAGGTAGAATAAAATCAGCACTATCTGCTGTTGGACAATCATATTTTAAAGATGCTGGAAAAAATATGAAAAATTGGGGTAGTACATTTGCAGCAGGAGCTGCAGGAGCTTTAACAGGAATCACTTCTGGAGCAAAGAGCGGTTATGAATCAAAGGATATAAAAGATATTAATTCTAAAACTAAAGCTACGGCAAAAGCTGCTGTTGAAAGATATGCTCCTGGATATCAATCAATACCATCAAGAGCAGCAGAAAAAGCAGGAGATGTTATAAATAAAGTTGCTAATGCGCCATTTGGTGGTGCGACTGCTGTTGAAGACCAGCTTCAAGAAGCAAGGAAGAAGAAAGCTGCAAACGAAAAAGCTAAAGCATATTTTCCTGGATTTAAAGTTGATAGTAACGGAGAAAGAAATAAAATTCAAAATCCAGTTAAAGTTAGTGAGGCAAAAGCCGTTGTTGATAAAGTTAATGCTGATGCATTAAAAGGAACAGGAATTAAATTTTCAAGTTCTGCAAAAGAAGGTATTGTTGGTGCAATGGCTGTAAGTAGATTAACGAAAAATTCAGATGGAACATTTAGTTATAATGGACAATCTGTATCACTTTCAAGTGATGGTATAAGTGTTAATGGTGGTCCAAAGATGTCTTATTCTGATTTCTGCAAGAACAATAACATAATGAGTGTAGCAGGAGAAAGATTTGCTGAATCATGTTCTCGTGAAATTGCGACTCAAAACCTAACTAGATATGATTCAAATATAAAAGAAATTGCATCAAAGAAAGAACTTGCTGCACAAGCTGAACAACAAATATTAAGTTTCCAAGCTAATATGAAAGCAACTCGTGGTGATGCAGCATATGAAAGTTTATTAAGATTAGATGCAGCTCAAAAAGCAAATGTTGGAAGTTCTATTACTAATAACACTCAATATATGAATGCAAAAAATAACCTTGTTACAGGTTTTGGTAATGAAATGATAAATGCTGAAAGTAATCTAGATAGTGCAATGAAAGCATTAGTTACAGCAAGATCATCTGGAGCTACTAAAGAACAAATTACTGAGTTGGAAAACAATGTTAATGTAGCAACAGAAGAAAGAAATAAAGTAAGATTAAATATATCAAGAGAAAATCAAATGGAGATTGAAAAATTCCAGGCGGATTTAACGTCAGCTCGTTCTTCTGGAGCTACTCAAGAACAAATTACGGAAATTGAAAACAACTTGAAAGCTGCTACAGAAAAGAGTGATAAATTTAAAACTTTAGTTAAAGAAGTGGATGCATATGAGGAATTAAATGGTTATACAGATGCGAGTGGTGTAGAATTAAAAGTAGGTGCAATCAAGGCTGTTGATAGTATTCCAGGTGTTCAACAAGGAACTGCACAAGCATATATGAGAGTTACTGCAACCAGAGATGATGCAAATAATAAGGTTTCAGAACTTACTGAAGAAAGCGAAAAAATTAAAGATGAAATTATTACTGATCTTGAAAATAATGGTGATAAATCAGCTTATAGACCTGAAGATTATGATGGAACTGTGCTTGAAGCCTTTGTTAAGGATGCAAGAGGTAATTATGTTGTAAATCCAGAATTTTCTCGTGTTATATCAGCAGCTAGTACACAAGAATCTAAAGCTAAAGAAGCTTTGAGTAAAGCAACAGAAAAGGATAAGAAATAGGAAGGGGATAAAGTATGAATCAATATTTAATAGCAGCTAATTCTAAAAAAGGGCAATTGATATTTAGTATATTTAGAAAAATTGATTTGATAATAGCTTTGGTAGGAGCAGGAACAACATTTATATTATTTTTAATATTTGAACCTTCCTCTTTATCATCTGGAATAATTGTGTTGTTACCACTTTTGGTGTGTACAACGCTTGTTATGCCAATACCTAATTATCATAATGTATTATGTGTACTTAAAAACATATATAATTTTTACTTTGTTGATAAGAATCAATTAGTATGGAAAGGATGGTGTGCTAAAGATGAGTACAAAGAATAGTGTAAATACAGAAAGTTTTGTTCCAATAAAATCAATTGAGAATAATATGATTAATCTTGATAGTGGTTTTATGGTAGCGGGTGTTAAGGTTGCTCCTAAAAACATATTTATATTAGATGAAGGTGACATGTTTGGTGTTATTGATGGATTAAAGGATTTTTATAATACGCTTGATTTTGAATTTTGGTTAGTAGTTGCAGATAGACCTGTTGATATATCAGTTTATATTGCAGAACTTCAAATGATGTATAACAAGTCACAAAATCCAGTTATTCGAAAACTAATAAATCAGGATCTTAAAAAAGCAGACGATTTTAGTGATAATGTTTCTGATATTGAATTTTATTTCTTATTCAAGGATAAAAATCTTGAACTAATAAACAAGAAAGTAAGACTTATGATAAATGGGCTTGCAAATGCGGGATTATCATCTAGTCAAGCTAATAATGAAGATTTAAGAAGTATACTTGAGAATTTCTTGAATGGTGGATTAAAAACTGAATTTGGGACGGTGTTAGCATAATGGCAAATAATATAAAAAAGGAGCTAGCTCCTAAAGGTCTAGAATTTAAACCAGCAGAATTTGTTATAAGTGATAAATGGTGTACTATTTTAACCGTAGTTTCATTTCCAAAATGGATATCACCTGGTTTTTTAGCAGGTATTACTAATACACCAGGTGTAAAAATGGTTATTAAACATATTCAATTACCATTTTCAGTCATGTCTAAAATGCTTAACAAACAATTAACTGATTTAAGAGTTCAATATGAAAAAGAAAATGATAAAACATATCAAGAACAATTAAGACAAGATTATGATTCATTAAATGATTTTATTCAAATGATTACGGCTAATCAAGCTAGAATATTTGATTTTCAAATGCACTTATTTATTTCTGCGGATTCTAAAGAAGAATTAGAACAGAAAAAAGTACAAATGAAAAATTACCTAATTTCTATGGAAATGAGAGCAATACCATTAAGGTTTGAGCAAAGAAAAGTATTAAAATCAATACTTCCTATCTTTCCAAAACAAGATATTGAAGATCAAATAGGTACTCCTATTACATCTCCAACGGTTGCAGCTATGTATCCTTTTATATTTGATAGTTTAAAAGATCCAGGGCCATCTTGCCTTCTTGGTACAGATTTTTCTGGAGGTGTTGTTTTATTTAATCAATTCTTATATCAAACAAGAAAAGAGTTTAATAGAACTAATGCTAATATGATTATTTTAGGTACAACAGGATCAGGTAAATCAACTGCGGCTAAATTACTTTTAAGAACACATATTAGAAATGAATATAAAGTTGTTGCAATAGATCCTGAAGGTGAGCTTGAAGAAATGGTAGCTCGTATGCAGGGTGATTTCATTGATTTAGGTAAGGGTGGACAATATGGTATGATTAATCCACTTGAAGTAATACTTGAAGCTGATGATGAGGAAATAAAAGATGGATTAGGATATACAGTTCTTACGAAAACATTACAGTTTTTAAAGGCATTCATGAAGTATTATGATCCAACTATAACTGAAGATGTACTTACAATGTTTAGTGAAATAGCTCAATTAACTTATCAACGTTTTGGTATTTCTTTTGAAAGTGATTTTTCAAGTTTTACCCCAGATCAATATCCAACATTTTCAGATCTTTATGAAACTTTGGTTAGAAGACTTGAAGCATATGGTGATCAATTAACACACGAAAGAAATATACTTGAGACGCTAGAACTTAAAATAAGACCTTTGGTTAAAGAATTGAAATTCTATTTTGATGGACATACAACGATAAGACCAACTACTAAATTTATTGTTTTTAATATAAGAGATTTAATGAATGCTGATGAAAATATCAGAAATGCATTGTTCTTTAATATATTAAAATATGCATGGTCACATTGTTTAGATAGAACAATTAATACAATACTTATGGTAGATGAGGCACATATATTATTATCTGGTAATAACACAATAGGAGCAGATTTCTTGGCACAAATACAAAGACGTGCTAGAAAGTATAATAGTGGTACAATATTTATTACTCAACAACCATCAGATTTTGCAGAGCCTAGTGTAATAACTCAAGGTAAAGCAATATTTGATAATGCATCATATTATCTTATTATGGGACTTAAGAAACAGGGGGCAGAGGATTTATCAAAATTAATTGATTTAAATGATCAAGAAAAAGAAAGTATTAAGAAATATAATCAAGGTGAAGCATTACTTGTTTGTGGAGCTAGAAGAATGCGTATTGATGTTATTGTTACAGAAGCAGAACTTGATTCATTTGGTTCTGGTGGAGGATTATAATGAGTTTTAAAAAGAATTATGATTTTTATCCATAATTCTTTTTTTTTGACAATAAATGTGCTATAATTTTGTTATATTAGGTGGTGTAAATTGTGGATAACAAAAAATTTGATGATGATTTAATTGATGTAAGTGATAAAAAAGATATTAATATTGATATTGATATAAATGTTAATAAGTCCAATAATTTTAAAAATAATTATAATTTACCTAAAAGCGAAACAAATATATCTAAACATGATAATTCACAAAGTGGTTTTCAAAATAATAGACCAATTAATCCATATAATAATTCTGGAATAAATAAGTTGAATGATAATAAGAAATTAAGTAGCTTGAATAATAGGGGTGTTAATAATCAAAGAAAACCGTTTAATAATAATCTGGGTAGTAGATTAAATAATATAAATGATCAAAATAATGTTGATCAAAAAAGTAATCAGAATAATAATGGTTTTAAAAATAATAATGTTAATGATAGGGGTTTAAAACAAGGGGTAAATAGTGCAGCAGACAGAATAAGAAATGCTCCTCAAAATATTAAAGATAAAATTAATGATACAAAAGACAAAGTTAATAATACTAAAGAAAAAATTAAAAATACGTCAGAAAACGTAAAGAATAAAGCAAATAACGCAAAGGAAAAATGGAACAATAGACCAAAGAGTTTTAATGAGTTTAAAGATAGGGCAAAAAGCAGTTTTAAAAATGCTGGTCCAAAATTAGCAGATAAAGCTAAGCAAGGTGTAAAAAAAACAGGTCAAAAAGCATTAGATGAAGTAAAAGATACAGCAAAAGAGAAAGTAGAAAGTTCTAGTTTAGGACAAGCTGTTAATAAAACTAAAGATGTTATTGATAAAACAAAACACACAGTTGAAGTAACAAAAAAAGCATTTAAAGCAATAATTACTTTTTTAAAAGCTACATTTCCATGGCTCGAAATTATACTTGTTATATTGCTATTCATATTTGCAGTAATAATGTTAGTTAATTACTTATTTCCTGGGTTGTTTGGTGATGTAAAAAAAGATGATGAGTATGATAATTATGCTGATGTTGATCAAAAAACATTAGAAAAAATGAAAGATGTATTTAATAAGCATTCTAGCGAAGATGCTACGCTTGCTATGGCAACAGTTGTGTTTCCGTATTATACACAGTTGCATGATGGTAACGTTTCTAGTTATTTGACAACAACAGATAATGAAGATAGTGGTGAAGAAGATCCGGAAGTAGATGTTGAAGAAGAATTTGATGGAGATGATGTTGAAAAGGATGAAGGTGACCAAGAAGCTGATGATATGTATTTGTTACCATTTAGAAATAGTAAGGTAAGAAAAAGATTGGGTGATGTATTAGATGCATTGGATGGTGGTCAAGATTCTTGGGAAAGCTATTTGAAAGATAAGTATTTTAAAAACGATAAAGGGTTTAAAAAGGAATTTGATGAAAAAGTTATAACAGGATATAACGGATATAAAAAATTGTTTGAGGCACAAATAGATGATGCTTATGAAGATAATCTTGAAGATGCTATAATTAAGAATTTACAAGATATTAAAGATTTCTTTTTACCATATATATTTGATCTTGAATATTTAATATGTTCATCTGAATCTACTAATATTGGTTATAGTGATGCTGGTGGGATAATCCAAGGTGAAGCTTATGTTATTATAAAAGATACAGGTGTTGGAAATCCATTTAGTACTCTTAAAAACGCACCAGATTTACATGGTACAGGTAGCGATCCATTAACTTTAAAAAGGTACGTAATGGGTGTATCATATGCTGAAATTGGTGACGAAGTAAAAAATGAACATGCTGCAAAGGCAGACATGATAGCTTCTAAAAGTTTTGTTTTGGGTAGAATAGCTTCAGGTGCACCAAATTCTGTTGGTATGGGATATAAATATGATGTAAAAGACGGGAAAACATACTTTTATATGAGAGGTAATACTTCAGATCAAGATTTTTGTGATATATATGAAGGTTGTAAAACTGGTAGATTTGCTAAAAGTAATATTAAGTCTACATCAAGTTTTGCTCAAGAAAGTAAGAAGAATGTAAAAGATCCACTTCCTGCTGAAGATATAGCTAATTTGGAAAAATGGTATGATGAGGTAGCTGGTGAATTTATTTACAATGAAAGTATGAAAGCGTTTGGTGGTTCACAATATGATACATTTAATAAAAATTGTGTTAAGGGTTATTGTTTATCTCAAAAGTTTGCAAGTAAATTAGCAAAGCAAGGTCATGATTATAAATATATTTTATATGATAGTATAAATGGAGCATTTAGTAGAGGTTATGTTGTATATAATATGGAAACTCAACAATTATCAGTGTCATCTACTAATTGTGTAGAAAAATTAGCAGGTGGTTGTTCAATTGCATCGGAAGATTTTATATATTATTCACAAAGACAATATAATGATGCAAATGTTGGTTATTGTGGAAGGGTTGATCCATCAGCAGAAGAACCACCAACAATAAGCACAAGTGGTTGTGGAGTAACTTCTATGGCTATGATTATTTCTAATTTAACAGATGAGAAGCTTGATCCTTTAGCTACAATGAATGAAGCGGCTAACGCTTCATCCCCAGGACCATATTGTGGTGAAGGAATAGTTGGTACAAAACCAGAGTATTATAGATATTCTGCTAGTAAACATGGTATAACATATTCATCAGTTTTATCAACAGCAGAAGATGCAGAAGAAAAAGTAAAAACCACGCTAAACTCTGGTGGACTTGTTATTGCTAATGTAGGAAAAGGATGGCAACGAAAGGATCAAGGACCTGTTGAAGTAGGACATTATTTGGTTATACGAGGTGTGGCTGGAGATGGTAGTTTACTTTTAGCAGATCCTATGCTTAAAGAAGCATCTTTAGATCCAACTGATTTAATTTCTTTTGCTGATATTGTTTCATTTATGAAAGATAAAGAAAGATATTTCTTCTTATTTACAAGTGCTAAATCAGACGAAATAAAAGAAAAATATTGTGGTCTTTCGGTAACTGGTGAACCAGGTGTTGCAACAGGGCATTTAGGTAATCCATTAGATCCTAATGATACAACCAGGGATTTTTCAAAAGAACCATGTCGTATGGGTGGAATTCTTTATAGTTCTGCTACAGCATTTCCTAGATATTGTAGTGGTAATCCACATGGAGGCGTTGATTTGAGTTATGTTGTAACTGGAACACCAATTTATGCAATGGATGGTGGTGTAGTTAGTGCGTCTAATGATGAAACAGGTTGGGGTAAACACATTATAATAGACCATGGTAATGGACATCATACGGTATATGCTCATTTTAGTAGTCGTTCGGTTCAAAAAGGTGAGAATGTTGCTAAGGGTCAATTAATTGGTTATAGTGGAAATAGTGGTAATTCAACAGGAGAACATTTGCACATTGAGTTATGGAATGATTCTTTATATAGCAAAAATGGTAGAGATGCAGGTAAGTATAGTGAAGGAAAGGGATTAATGAATCCAACTAAATATATAAATTCTAGCACAAGTTATGTTGGACAAACTCGATAGTTGGACTTATATAAATAGAAGGGTAGGATAATTATATGAGTAATATAAAAAAAATTATAATATTATTGTGCCTTATAGTTTTGACTGGTTGCGCTGTTGATGCTGAATATACAGTAAGAGATGACGGAACAACCTTAGAAAGTGCATATCTATATGAATATAATAATGAAATATATAAATATGGAGATAGTGTAGATGAGTATATTGATAGTAAAATGATATATAACAATGGACTTACATTTGAAGAATTTAGTAATACATATGAAGGTAATTATGGATATGAAAAAGTTTTAAATTCTGATACATCTGGAATTAATCTTTCAAAAGACTACAAAAATATATGTTCTGCATTTAATAATACTTATTTTAAGTTTTTCTTTGATGAGATTAACTGTGAAGTAGTTGATAACAAATATAAATTATCTGCAAAAGGTTCTTATTTTGTGTGTGAAGATGATTGTGGTGACTACGGTGAGGTTGATGAAGCTAACATAAAAATAAATTTGCCAAATAAAGCAAAAAAACAAAATGCTGATGAAGTGGTAGAAGAAAATACTTATATTTGGCATTTTGATAACAGCAAAGATCAAGTGCTAGAATTGGAATTTAAAATAAATGATGCTAATAGTAATAATAAAAACAATATTAATTTGGTAAAAACGATTGTAATATTGATATTAGTGGTGTTAGTTATTGGTATATTAGTTGGATTTGTATTATATAATAAATATAAGAATAACAAATTAGATTATTAAGGAGGAATTATGAAAAAAATTAAAGTTTTAATTTTAGCTTTATTATTGATTTTATTATGTGGTTGTACTGCGAAAGAAAATATAGTAATGGATGATTATGGAAAAATATCACAAAAAGTAGTAATTCCTCTTGAAAATAATAATATGACTGAAAAAGAATTTGCCAATTATGTAACTAATATTTTAAAACCATATAATAAAGCTTTAAGTTATAGAAATTATAAAACTGCTATTGTTTATGATAAAGATTATGGTAATATTGTATTTACTAATAAATTTAAAAGTATTTGTTCATATATTGAAAAAACAGTTTTTAGTCAGTATATGTATAAATTTGTAAAATGTTATGAAGATGAGAATTATATTGAAATAAAAAATGAAAGTGAGCATATTGCTTATTGTTCTGATTGTACAACTTGGCCTAAATTTGACGATGTACAATACAGTATTTCACTACCTGTTAAAGCATTAGAATCTAATGCAGATACAGTAGATGGTACCACATATACATGGCAATTTGATAAAAATAGTGATAAAGATAAAAGTTTTTATTTGAAGATTAGTAAAAAAGATTTAGATGAAAATTTAGCAAGGTTAAAAAAAATTGAACAAATAAAAAAGATCGCTATTATACTATTAAGTGTTTTATTTGTTATTGGGCTTGGCCTTATTGCCATGAGGTTGTATAAAAAGAATAAGAATAACAAGTTAGATTATTAAAAAAAATATATACCAAATATTTGAAATATTTGGTATAATATTTTTGAGTTTAACTAGTTGTGATAAGGAGGCTTTGTTATGAAGCTAAAATTTAGAGCGGAAAAGAAGGATATAATTGCCTTTTTATGGGGTTGTTTACTACTTTTAATGGTTGTTTCAATGATAGTTGTTAATTTGTATCATGCAACTGATGAATCAACTGGTGTAAATGAAAACACAAGATGGACATTTAATTTTATAAAGGGATTATTTCCACCTTATTTACCATATACAATTTTATTTTGGGTTATTGCTATAATAGCAGTATTCGCTAGTTTATCTTCATACTTTTTTGAAAGAGAAAAAGGATTTGGATTTAAAGAAGGTAAAGAAGAAAAAGGATTTGGTAGATTTGCCAAAGAAGATGAATACAAAAAATTTGAAAATGTAAAATCTGTTGAATTAACTGCCAAAGAGGCAACAGCGGCAGGGTTCCCATTAGTTTACGATAAGAAAAAGGGATTAGTATACGTTGATGATGGTGAATCTCATTCACTTGTAATAGGTGCAACAGGTTCTGGTAAAACGCAAATGGTTATTAATCCTTTAGTTAATTATTTAGCTAAAAAGGGTGAATCAATGGTTATTACTGACCCTAAAGGTGAGATATACGAAAAAAATGGAGAAATGTTAAAAGATAAGGGTTATGATGTTATAGTTGTTAACTTTCGTGATCCACAAAATGGTAGTTGTTGGAATCCATATACACTTCCTTATAAATATTATAAAGAAGGTAACCAAGATAAAGCAAATGAGTTGTTAAATGATATGGCTATAAACATTGCATCAGATGAAAAGGCTGATGATCCATTTTGGACTAATTCAGCAGCAGATTATTTAACAGGTTTATCACTTGGTATGTTTGAGGATGCTTCTGAAGATGAAATTAGTATTTCAACAGTTAACTTAATGATGACTGTTGGTGATGAAAAAATGGGGGGTTCTACTTACTTAAAAGAGTATTTTAGAATGAAAGACCCTGCATCACCAGCAGCAATTAACGCACTTGGTACAATAAATGCACCTCAAGATACTAAAAACTCAATAGATTCAGTTTTAAAGCAAAAAATAAAAGTTTTTGCAGTAACTCAAAACTTATCTGAAATGTTATCTAGAAGTGATTTTGATATGGAAACTATAGGAGAAAGAAAAACTGCTATTTTTATGATAATACAAGATGAAAAAACAACATATCATGCACTTGCTACAATATTTGTTAAACAATGTTATGAGTCTTTAATTGCTGTTGCTCAAAGACATGGAGGAAAACTTCCTATTAGAACTAATTTTTTGCTTGATGAGTTTGCTAATATGCCTAAATTCAAAGATATTACAACAATGATTACAGCGGCACGTTCAAGACAAATAAGAATGACTATGATAGTACAAAACTTTGCACAGTTAAAACAAGTTTATGGTAATGAAGATGCCGAAACAATTCGTGGTAACTGTGGTGACATATTATACTTACTTACTGGTGAATTATCAGCTTTAGAAGAAATTAGTAAACTATGTGGTGACAAGGTAGTTAAAGTTGGTAAGGATAAAAGAGAAGAAACAAGACCTTTAATTACAGTTACAGAACTTCAAAGATTTAAACAAAATGAAGTTTTAGTATTAAAGCATCGTCTTCCACCTCTTAGAACAAAGTTCTTGCCATTTTGGGATACGGATCTAGGTTATGGAAAAAACGCAAGTAAAGTTCCTAAGGCAGAGCTTCCATCTCATGAGCAGATACCAATTAAATTATTTGATATAAGGGAGTTTGTAAAAAAGAAGAAAGAAGAACAAAGAAGTGGTATGTTTGGGGGAGATAGTCCATTTGGTAACCAAGGTGGTAATATGTTTGGTCCAAATCCTTTCGGTGGTGTACCTATGAGTCCATTTGGTAATAATAATTCTGGTATGGATTTTAAGCCATCTATTAATCCATTTGAGAATAATGGTAACATTAATCAAATGCCAACTTCAAATCCATTTGAAAGTGGTAAATCACAATCAGATGATTTGGAAATAGATGATATTATTAAGAAAATTGATGAAAGAATAGCAGAACTTGAAAAAGAAGAAGAACAAAATAAGAGTAACTTAAGTAAAGAAAGTACATCAAATGAAGAATCAGACATAAACGATATGATTAAACCATCTAGTGTTGATAAAATAGATTTCACTAATTTTTCAAATAATAAGCATGATATAATGGATGATTTTATGGAAGATTTATCAGATGATGATGAAGATGATACTTCTGTTGAATTAAAACCAGATGAAACACAAGTGGATGCTACATTTATTCCAAAGAATAATGATCAAATAGTTTATAAAAACGAATCAGAAATAGATAAAATTATGAATGAAAAAGATGAAAATGATGATATTTTTGATGACTTTTTTGAGTAAAAGACACTTTATAAAGTGTCTTTTTTTCATACATTATAATGGGTGATAAATATGTTAATAGATATAAGTGAGGTAAAAAATAAAAATAATATAATTGATATTAGAAGTAGTATTAGTTTTAATAAATTTAATTATGAGGGTAGTAAAAATATACCTAGAATGATTCTTCTTAGCAATCCTGATTTATACTTAAATAGGACTGAAGAATATTATATTTTATGTGATAAAGGATTATTAAGTAAATCAGTTAGTAATATACTTAATTCCTTGGGTTTTAATTGTTATAGTATAATTGGTGGAATAGAATCATTAAGATAAATTTAAATAAATTTAAATAAAATAAAGACTTTTTATAAGAAATTTGATACAATTTAATAGTGGTGATAGTATATGATGCTTTTAAAAAAATTTAATATTAAACCTAATGATATTCATTTGTATGAAATAGCCTTTTGTCATTCTTCTTATAAGAATGAAAATAATTTGGATTATGATTATCAAAGATTAGAATTTTTGGGTGATAAAGTTCTTGATTTAATTATGAGTGATTATTTATATAATACAACAGATTATGAAGAAGGAAAAATGACCAAGATAAGATCTATGTATGTTTGTGAAAATGCATTATATGAGTATGCTATGCTTCTTGATTTTTCATTGTATGCTAAAGTTGGTAAGGGTGAAGAAATGCATGGGGGTAAATTAAGAAAAGCAACTTTAGCTGATATGTTTGAATCTTTTTTGGGAGCTGTTTATTTAGATCAGGGATTTAAAAAAGCTAAAGAAATTGTATATAGTGTAGTAATACCATTTATAGAAGATAAAGATGAAACATTTTTTATGGATTACAAATCAAAATTACAAGAATTAGTTCAGACAACCAAAAAATCTGTAACATATCAAATAGTAAAAGAAGAAGGACCAGCTCATGATAGAACATTTTGGGCTAATGTAATAGTTGATGGAATTGTTTTAGGTAGTGGGGTTGCTAAATCAAAAAAGGATGCTGAACAAAATGCAGCAAAAGATGCACTAGATAAAAGTGTAAGTTTATAGGAGAGTATTATGTATTTAAAACAAATAAAAACGGTTGGTTTTAAATCGTTTGCTGATAAAGTAATAATTGATTTTGATAATGGTATATCTGGTATTGTTGGACCAAATGGTAGTGGTAAAAGTAATGTTGTTGATGCAGTACGCTGGGTATTGGGAGAACAATCAGTTAAGGCACTTCGTGGTGAGGCATCAATGAGTGATGTTATTTTTTCAGGAAGTAAATCAAGAAAAGCATCATCAAGTGCTAGTGTAACACTTGTTTTTGATAATACTGATAAGTATTTACCTATTGATTATTCAGAAGTTGAGATAAAAAGATGTGTTTATAAAACTGGTGAAAATGAATACTTTATTAATAATGAGAAGTGTCGCTTAAAAGATATTACTGATTTATTAATTGATACAGGAGTTTCTAAAGAATCATTTAATATTATTTCTCAAGGAGATATAGGAATAATTTTATCTAGTAAACCAGAAGATAGGAGAATAATATTTGATGCATGTGCGAATGTTTTAAAGTATAAAAAAAGAAAAGAAGAAGCTTTAAGAAAATTAGAGCGTACTCATGATAATATGGCACGAATAAATGATATTATTTTAGAGTTAGAAAGTAGTATTAAGCCACTTGAAAAGCAAAGTCGTGATGCTAAAAAATATTTAGATAACAAAAAGAAATTAGATGAAATAGAAGTATCTTTGATTGTTAGTGAGGTAGAAGATATTAATTATAATTATCAGTTAAATAAGAAAAATGTATCAAAATTAAAACAAGAAATAGTAGAAATTGAATCAAACAGTAACATAGATAATTCAAAGATAGAGAAAATGAAACATGATTTAGCTAAACAAAATGAAGAATTATATACTATGCAAAGTGAACTTGTTAAAAAATCTAGTTTAAAAGAAAAATTAGATGGAAAAAGAAAAATAATATTAGAAAGAAAAAAGTATGAAAAAGAAAATAGTAAAGTACATGATAATATAGTTTTATTAAATGATAATCTTTTGAAAATAAAAAATGATATATCTAGTATAGATACAAATATTTATAGTATCAATGAAAGATTATCTTATATTAATAACAGTATTAATAATGAAGAAAAAGAGTTTAATGTATTAAAATTAAAACATGATAAGATATACAGTGATTTACTTAATAATAACAAATTAGAAAATGAAACAAAATATAAGATTGAAATAATAAGGAATTCATTAGAAAATAATGAACTTTTACCATATTCAATTAAAAATGTAATAAATAATCCAAAACTAGCAGGCATTAGGGGTGTTATAGCAAATGTTATCAAAGTAGATAGTGATTATGATTTATGTATAACATCTGCATTATCTTCAGCATTAAATTACGTTATATGTGATGATGAAGTTTGTGCAAAAGAAGCAATTAATTATTTAAAAACAAATAATTTTTCACGAATAACTTTTTTTCCAATTAATATAATTAAATCAAGAAAAATTGATGATACTACATCTCATTTATTAAAAAATGAAGAAGGTTTTGTTGATATTGCATCTAATTTAGTTGCCTGTGATGACATATATAAAAATATTATTGAAAACCAGTTAGGTACAACAATTGTTACAAAAAATATTGATTATGCAAATTATATTGCAAGAAAGATTAATTATAAATATAAAGTTGTAACATTAGATGGTGAAGTTCTTCATATAGGAGGTTCAATAACTGGCGGAACTCTTAAAAACAATAATAATATGATAATGCAAAAACATGGTTTAGAAGAGAATTTAAAAACTATAGAAACATTAATTAAAAAAAGAGAAGAATTAGAAAGCATAATAAATGATTATGGTGAAGGATTTAAATTAATTGATGATAAGAAGAATAAATTATTAGAAGAAAAGACTAAATACGAAGCATTATTAAATATTGAATATAAAAGAAAAGAAGAGTTAAATAAAAAAGAACTTGATTTAACTGATGAAATAAATAGTTTAAGTGGTGTTGTAAATGATACTTTAGAAGATGAAGAGAAGAAAGTAATGGAAGATTACTATAACGCTTTAAACGAAGAAAATGATCTATCAATAAAGATAGACAGTATTAAAACACTAGTAAATTCATATAACGATGAAATAAATCATATGGAAAAAGAATCAAAGGTAGCAAATACATTATTCTATAAAAAGAATGAAGAATTAAAAGAACTTGAAATATTAGTAAATAGAGATGATGTAAAGTTAGATAATTTACTTAATACTTTAACTGAAGACTATGGTATGACATTTGAGAAAGCTAAAGCTAATTACTTTTTGGATATTGATATAAAAGAAGCTAGAAACATTGTTGATAAGTGTAAACTTGAAATTAAAAAACTTGGAGATGTTAACATAGGTGCTATTGAAGAATATGAAAGAGTGTCTAAAAGATATGAATTTTTAAATAATCAAAAAAGAGATTTAGAAAATGCGGAAGATACTATTTTAAAAATTATAAAAGAATTAGATGAAGTAATGAAAGAAAAATTTTTAAATACTTTTAATGAAGTTAAAATAAAATTTAAAGAAGTATTTAAAAAATTATTTGGTGGAGGTAACGCGGAACTCAAATTAACTGATCCTGATAGTATTTTAACAACTGGTATTGATATTAGCGCTTTACCACCAGGAAAAACATTAAAACACATTTCACTTTTATCAGGTGGTGAAAAAACTCTTACAGCAATTTCTTTATTATTTGCAATATTAGAAGTAAGACCAGTACCTTTTTGTATTCTAGATGAGGTAGAAGCTGCACTTGATGAGGTTAATGTTGATAATTTTGGTAAATTCTTAAGAGAATTTAAAAAGAAAACACAGTTTATTGTTATAACTCATAAGAAAAAAACAATGGAGTATGCTGATTGTTTATATGGTATAACTATGCAAGAATCTGGAATTTCAAAACTTGTAAGTGTAAAATTAGAAGATATTAAAGAAGAAAATGATGAATAATTAATGTTTTTATGTTATAATTATCATTGTAAAGGAGTTGATTGATATGGCAAAGTTTTGTCCTAATTGCGGAACAGAAATTAATGGTGGAGCATGTCCTAATTGTGCTAAGCCACAAGTGAATAATGTCCAAAATACTGAAAAATCAAATGGTTTTGCTATAGCTGGTTTTATAATATCAATAGTATCACCAGTATTATGTTGTGGTTCATTATCAACTTTGAGTTTAATTTTATCAATAGTTGGGCTTGTAACTGTTAATAAGAATGGTCAAAAGGGTAAGGGACTTGCAGTCGCGGGTATTGTAATAAGTGCTATTACATTGATTTTTTCAATGATTTTAGTATTTACTATTAATGTCACTGAAGTTTTAAGCAGTTTGGATTATTAAAAACTATGAATAAATTTATAGATTTTTTTAAAAAGTATTATAATAGTAGAGCATCTATTATTGTAATATCTTTTTTAACTATTATTGTGTTACATTTTTTTACTGATCTATTATTATCATCAAAATATGTTTGTCCATTTAGATATTTATTCAATATTTATTGTGCAGGATGTGGTACAACGAGAATGTTTTTATCAATATATAAATTACAGTTTTATCAAGCGTTCAGATATAATCCTTTAATGTTTCTTTATTTAATATTACTAATTTTTTATATTATATTTTGTTTTTTTAAGTATAGGAAGATAAAACTTCCAAATTATAAAGTAATAGTATTTCTTATTTTATTAATGTTTATTTTTATGATACTTAGAAATACTGAAACATTTTCATATCTTAAGCCAACAAAACTTTAAAAAACTAGATTTTTATAATCTAGTTTTTTTATATTGCCCTATACTTATCGCTATCTTTAAATGGATTATTCTTATCAATTTTATCAATGAATAAAATTCCTTCTAAATGATCCATTTCATGCTGTACACACACTGATAAATCTTCTCTTGCTCTAAGAGTAAACTTATTACCATCTATGTCATACGCTTCAATAGTTACTCTTGCATATCTTGGAATAATACCAGGTACATCTCTATTAACACTTAAACATCCTTCACCTTGTTCAACATATATCTTTTCTGTACTATTACTTACTATTTTTGGATTAGCAAAAAAGTATTCTTTAAATGAACCATCATCTTTTTCTTCTACAATTACAAACCATCTTTCATCTATTCCAAGCTGTATAGCAGAAAGTCCCCAACCAGCTCTTAAGTCATATTTTTTTGCATATTTTTCTATTTGACTATATCTTAAGTTATCCATTGCACATTTAATTATATCTTTTTCTTCATTTGATATTGGAAATATAACTTCTTTACTTTTTAACCTAAGTCTTTTATCTTTTTCATCTAATATTTTTAATTTTTTAAACACAGGTACTTCAGCCCCCTTTAATAATTCAAGTGTATTTTAGCATAAATTATAAAAAGAGGCAACCTACGGTGTAATTATTTATTTAACCATTTATAATTTATTAAATATATGATAAAATAAATTTATAAAGTAGGAGGAAAAAATGGACTATATAATTATTGGATTATTAGTAGTTGTTTTAATAATAACAATTATTTCTTTGTTTAAAAATATAAATGAAAGTAACATAACTGAAAGATTAGGAAAATTAGAAACAAGTGTGGTAAAAGAACTTGGTGAGTTTAAGAGTGATTTAAGTAAGGATTTAAATAATGATTTTGATAAACTAAATGAAAAAATAGAAAGAAAGATAAATAATATTAGTGATCATGTTAATGAAAGATTAGATGTTAATTTTGAAAAAACTAATAAAACATTTACATCAGTGCTTGAAAGATTATCAAAAATAGATGAAGCTCAAAAGAAAATAGATAGTCTTTCTTCTGATATAGTATCACTTGAAACCATATTAACTGATAAAAAAACAAGAGGTATTTTTGGTGAAGTTAATTTAAAACAAATAATGACTAGTGTCTTTGGAGAAAATAATGATAGAATTTATAAAATGCAGTATACATTTAATACGGGTGTTATTGCAGATTGCGTTTTATTTGCACCAGAACCACTTGGTGTAATTGCAATAGATTCAAAATTTCCTTTAGAAAATTACCGCATAATGATTGATAAAACAAAAAATTCTTTAGAAAGAAAAGAAGCTGAAAGAAAGTTTAAAATAGATGTAAAAAAACATATTGATGCAATTAAAGATAAATATATAATAAATGGTGTAACAAGCAATCAGGCAATGATGTTTTTACCAGCTGAAGCTTTATTTGCGGAGCTTAATGCATATCATCAAGATATCATTGAATATGCATATAAAAATAGGGTATGGATTACATCACCTACGACATTAATGAGTACACTTACAACTATCGAGCTTGTAATTAAAAACATAGAAAAAGATAAATATACAAACATAATTCATCAAGAATTAAATAAATTATCTATTGAGTTTTCTAGATATAAAGAAAGATGGGATAAATTATCAAGAAGCATTGATGCAGTAAGTCGTGATGCTAGTGAAATACATATTACAACAGATAAGATATCAAAAAGATTTGATGCTATAAATAATGTTGAAGTAAAAAAATTAGAGAGTGATGAATAAAAGACCTAACGAGTCTTTTTTAGTATTTTTAAAATATTTTTTTCATAATCAACGCATATTAAGTTTTTATATCTAAAGTTTACTTCTTCAAATGGTTTATCTATATTATTTATATTTTTAATTTTTTTATAATTTTTTATTTTTTTTCTTAATTTACAATTTAAACATGTGTATAAATTTAATCCATTAATATTAAATTCATTATTAAATATTTCTTTCATATTACCTGCGAGTATTATTTTTATATTATTATTTATAGCTTTAATAATACTTTTTTTATTTTTAATTAGTTTTTCCTTAATTACATCAATATAGTTTTCATCATAGTTTCCAAAATAGTATATATTATTTTTATTAAAATTAAGCTTATCATTTAATTTAATGTTGCTTGTAAAGTTGTTATCTATAAATTTATCATTTAAGAAATCTTTTTCTAATACTTTAATCATTTTTATTCACCTATTAATGTTTTGTATTAATTATAAAATTTTATACATATAGTCAATAAATAGTTGAAAAATAAAGAAAAATAAAGTATGATATAACATATATATAAAGAGGTGATTTTATGGGAAGATTTCCAAATATAGCAGCATCGAAAGCAAAAACGGGTGCCCAAAAGGCAAAGGTGTATTCTAGTTATGCAAAAGAAATATATCAGGTAGCTAAACAAGGTGGCACTGATCCAAATGGTAATTTGCAACTTAGACATTTAATAGAAAAAGCAAAAAAAGAACAAGTTCCAGCAGATGTTATTAAAAGAGCTATTGATAAAGTAAATAGTGGTGCAGATGAAAGTTATACAGCTGTAAGATATGAAGGATTTATATCAGGTGGAGCAACTATTATAATTGATTGTTTAACAGATAACGTTAATAGAACAGTAAGTTTGGTTAAAAATGCCTTTACAAAATCAAAAAATAAGATGGGTGTTTTAGGTTCAGTTTCTCATATGTATGAACATTTATCTATTGTGTCAGTTAGTAATATGACAGAAGATGAAGTACTTGAAGCATTGCTTTTAAAGGAAGTTGATGCAAAAGAAATAGAAGTAGATGATAATGGTGTTAATATATATGGTGATCCATCAGATTTATACAAGATAAAAGATGCTATTTTATATTATAAAAAAGATGCAGATATCATTTTAGAAGATGTACAAATGCTGCCAAATGAGATGGTGACATTATATGGTGAAGATAAAGAAAATTTTGATAAGTTATTAAATATGTTAGATGATATTGAAGATGTTCAAAAATATTATCATAACGTTAATTTATAATTAATTTGTTGGGGGTTTTATGACAATAGAACAATTAAAAAAGATAAAAGAAAAATTAGAAAAGTATAATTTAGTAAGTGTAATAGACAATATATCAGACTGGTTTGGAAAATTAAATGATAAACAAATAAAAAATATATTAAGTTTAAATTTATATTATGGACAATTGGAAAAGTACAGTAAATTACTTATTAATTTAGCATTTTTAGATAGTGATAATTATTTATCTGATATAAAATTATTATTAATATATGAAGATAAAATAAATGATACTAATGAAATATATAAATTACTAACAGATCCAAATTTTATTAATAGTAAATATCATAATGAAGATTTAAAATCTATATTATCTACAAAAGATGAAGAAGCAAGAAAATACTTGATTAGACTTGCAATAAGTACAATATCAATAAATAGTAAATATCATAGAGAAGATATGACAAAATTATCATCTAAAATTTTTGAACATTATAATCATAACTTAGTAAAAAAAAGATACTCATTATATGAAAATTTTGTTAATTATGTAATTGCATTTTCAAAAACTAATGTGGATGATAAATTTTATTCATATGATGGTTATAAAATCCTTGAGTCAAAAACTGAAGAAAAGTCAAATATAATACAAAGTGTATCTTTAAATAAACAATCTTTAGAAAGTAAATATCATGTAAATGATATTGAAATTATAATAAAGGCAAAATTTGATGAAATTGCAAGATATCTTGGTATGTTAGCTTGTGATGAAAATTCTTTAAAGCAAGATGATCATGAAGAGAATATGGTTTTTGTAAGTAGTGCAAAAAATACTAAACAAGCATATATACTATATTCTTTAATTAAAGAAAAATCTGAACTTTCAAATATCAATTATAATTTTATTATGAATACTGTTTTGAAATGTAATGATAGTTTTGCTTTACAAAGAGTATGTGATTTAATTGTAGATTATGGTTTAAAAAAAATTACACCATATATAAGTTTAATTATTAACTCATCAATTGATAAGTTTGATATGTTATGTGATTTATCTATTCATAGTGATGTATTTAGTCCTGATATGATAGTTAAATTTAATAATATAAAGTATTTTCCAGCATCACGCTTATATTATAATGTTTTAATTAAGTATATGCATGACAGTAATAAATTAAATGATATATATGAAAAAGTACGCGATTTGCCTGATTTTGGAATACATAATGTTTTATCTAAATATTTAAATATAGATGAGCAGTCTAAAAAAGAAGTGAAAAAACAAGAAGATAAATTAATGAATAAGGAAAAGCTAGATTTAATGTATCAGAGTCCATTAAAGTATGTTGATGATAATAAATGTAATGAGTTATCTGGTAAGGTTTTAGTGTAAAATAGATTAGTGTGGAGGTAAGAATCATGAATATAAATGAATTTGAATTAGTAAAAGAAAAATTAGAAAAATATAATTTAGTAGATGAAATAGAAAACATATCAAAGTGGTTTAGAAGATTAAAAGATAAACATATAAAGAATTTTTTGAATTTAAATTATAATGATCATTTAAAAAAATATAATAAATTGTTAGTTAATATTGGTTTTTTAAATAGCAATACTTATTTAGATGATGTAGACTTATTAGAAATGTATAATGATAAAGATATAGATGTTGATGAAATAACTAATTTGTTAACAGATCCAGTTTTTATAAATAGTCCTTACCATAATAAAGATTTAGATTTTATTTTAGATGTTGACGATAAAAAAACTAGAAAGTATTTAATTGAACTTGCAAGAAGTACAATATCTATAAATAGTAAATATCATGAAGAAGATATGAGGTATTTATATAGTGTAATTTCAGTTGATACAGAGCAAAAAAGGATAAAAAAAGATAAATACAAATTATATGAAAACTTTGTTGATTATGCGATTAAACATTCACGTCTTAATATAGAAGTTAAAGATAAGATTCACGAAACGGATAGTTTTATGATACTTGGAGCTAAAAATATAGAAATGTCTGATAATTTGAAAGAGACAGCATTAAATAAGTATTCTTTAAATAGTAAATATCATAAGCAGGATATGGGTTATATATATAATGCAGAAGATAATAATATTTCAGAACTTTTAGGTAAATTAGCTCGTAATAAAGTTTCTTTAGAATCAGAATATCATACACTTAGTATGGATTATTTAAGCAGGGCAAAAACTCATGAACAGGCATTGTTAGTTTATTATTTATCCACTAATAAAACTATGCTTTTAAGTGATAAATATAATTCTATAGTATGTGACATTTTGAATTGTAGTAATACTCAAGTTATACATAAACTATATTATTCAATAATAAATAATAATTTAGAATATATAGCACCATATATAAGTTTAATTATTAACTCATCAAATGATAAATTTAATATGTTATGCGATTTAGCTTTGCATAGTGATTTATTTTCTCATGATATGATAGTTAAATTTAATAATATCAAGTATTTTCCAGCAGCCCAGTTATACTATAAATTTTTTATGAAGAATATGAATTATATTGGCTTAACAGGATTAATATTTGATAAATTAAATAATTTATCTGATTTTGAAATATATGAGTTTTTATCTGAGTATTTAAATATAGATGAAAAGCCTAAAGAAGAAGTAATAAAAGAAGAAGATAAATTAACAAATCAAGAAAAATTAGATTTAATGTATAAAAATGCATTAAAATATGTAGATGATAATAAGTGTAATGAGTTACCTACTAAAGTATTTGTAATAAAATAATTGACATTAAAAATATAATATTATAAAATTAAAATATATTTAAATTAATGATGAAGACTAGTAGTTATATTAATTATTTAAAGAGAGTCATTGGTTGGTGTTAAATGATAATAATTATATAATGAATCTACTTCTAAATGAAATGTTAAAAGCATTTCCGGTAAAAAAACCGTTATTAAAATTAAGAATAAGCTTGGATGGCACCGTGGTTAATATCACTCCAGCATAAAGGCTTATTCTTTTTATTTAAAAGGAGGATAAAATGATAGATATTAAATTAATAAGAGAAAATAAAGAATTAGTGAAAGAAAATATTAAAAAGAAGTTTCAAGATAAAAAGTTAGATTTAGTAGATAAGATATATGATATGGATATTAAGTATCGTAAGATTAAAACAGAAGCAGATGAGGCAAGAAACAAAGTAAATAAGTTAAGTAAAGAAATTGGAAACTTAATGCGTGATAAGAAAATAGAAATGGCTAATAAAATAAAAGAAGAAGTAGCAAGTATTAAGTCAAAAATACCTGAACTAGAAAAAGAAGAGGAAGAATTAGAAAGTAAGATAAAAGAAAATATGATGGTTATTCCAAATATTATAGATGAAAGTGTTCCTATTGGTGAAGATGATTCGCAAAATGTTGAAATAGAAAAGTTTGGAGACCCTATTGTTCCTAATTTTGAAGTGCCATATCATGCTGATATTTTAGAAAGTTTTAATGCTTTAGATAAAGAATCATCTGGTAGAACAAGTGGTAATGGCTTTTACTATTTAATGGGTGATGGAGCAAGACTAACTTCTGCAATGCTTTCTTATGCTAGAGATTTTATGATAGATAAAGGTTTTATATACTGCATCCCACCATTTATGATAAGAAGCGATGTAGTAAAAGGTGTTATGTCATTCGAAGAAATGGATGCTATGATGTATAAAATAGAAGGAGAAGATTTGTATTTAATTGGAACATCAGAACATTCTATGATAGGTAAGTTCAAAGATCAAATAATAAAAGAAGAAAAACTTCCTATTACGATGACATCATATTCACCATGTTTTAGAAAGGAAGTTGGAGCTCATGGTATAGAAGAAAGAGGAATATACCGTGTTCATCAATTTGAAAAACAAGCCTATCGAAGCAGCTCACGGATCGCTGAGATTCAGCCTTGATATAGACAATACCGAAGAACAGATCGACTACATAATTGAAAAAGTACATCAGGTAATAGAGCTTTACAGAGGCATGTCGCCATACTGGGAAGATCTGCTTACCGGCAAGAGAGAACACTGCATACCGGAATTCTGGAACAAATAGGAGGAATGAAAAAATGTCACTGTATACAGATAAAGTAATGGATCACTTTGAGCACCCGCGCAATGTTGGTGTCATCGAGGATGCAGACGGAGTAGGAGAAGTCGGAAATCCTGTCTGCGGAGACATCATGAAGATGTATCTCAAGATAGAAGACGATAAGATTGCAGACGTAAAGTTCAAGACTTTCGGATGCGGAAGCGCTATCGCAACAAGCTCAATGGCAACAGAACTCATAAAGGGAAAGAGCCTCGACGAGGCGCTTGAGCTCACTAACAAGGCTGTCGTAGATGCGCTCGACGGACTTCCGGCCAGAAAGATCCACTGCTCAGTTCTGGCAGAGGATGCCATCAAGGCAGCGCTCGTAGACTATTACACAAGAAGCGGCAGGTAAATGCCTGAGGTCCTGATTGGATTTGAGCCGCACGAGGACTGATAATACTTCACTAAATCTATAAAAAAGTTAACACTTATGGTGTATAATAATTTTGGCAGTTTGAGCTAATCAAGCTGCCAAAATTTCAATGT
>CAZFXQ010000006.1:0-3311 GCA_964523265.1 uncultured Muribaculaceae bacterium
GTGTAAAAATAACTATTACACTAAAAAAAGATGCAAACCCGCAAGTCGTATTGAATAATTTATATAAACATACTAATTTTCAAATAAATTATGGAATTATTTTTTTAGTGATTGATAATGGAACTCCAAGAACACTAGGTTTAAAACAAATTATATCTAAATATGTTGAGCATCAAAAAGAAGTTATTATAAGAAGAACAAAATTTGATCTATCACAAGATGAAGCTAGAGTACATATATTAGAAGGTTTGAAAATAGCTCTTGATAATATAGATGAGGTAGTAAGTATTATTCGTGGTGCATCAGATGATGAGGATGCTAAAAACAAATTAATGACTAGATTTAAATTAACAGAAATTCAAAGCAATAGTATTCTTGAAATGAGATTAAGAAGATTAACTGGATTGGAAAGGGGTAAAATTGAATCTGAACTGGATGATTTACTAAAAGAAATTGAAAAATTAAAATCTATATTAGCTTCTGAACAAAAAGTTCTTGATATAATAAAAGAAGAAATGCTAGAAATAAAGAAAAAATATGCTGATGAAAGACGAACTTATATTGATATGACCGCAATTGAATATATTGAAGATGAGTCATTAATACCAGAAGAAGATATTGTTATAGCATTAACTCATAATGGATATATTAAAAGAATGCCTACAGATACATATAAACTACAAAATAAAGGTGGAGTAGGAATAAAAGGTATGTCAACAAATGATGAAGATTTTGTTGAAGTACTAAAAACTGGAACAACACATAATCATATTTTATTCTTTACTAACAAGGGAAAAGTATATAGAATTAAAGGTTATGAGATACCTGAATATTCAAGGCAATCAAAAGGATTACCAGTAATTAATTTATTACCTATTGAGAAAGATGAAAAAATTAACTCTATTTTGATAGATGGTAACAACGAAAGTAATAAGTATTTAGTTATTGTTACAAAAAACGGAATTGTAAAGAGAACAGATAAATTAGAATTTGAATCGATACGTAAAACAGGAAAAATAGCTATCACATTAAGAGAAGATGATGAAGTGTTATCTGTTTATTATACAACAGGTAATGATGACATAGTAATAGCAGCAAGCAATGGTAGAATGATTAGATTTAATGAAAACGAAATAAGAGTAATGGGAAGAAGCGCGAGTGGAGTTAAAGGTATTGAATTAATGGATAATTGTGTTTGTGTTGGCGCAGAAATTGCAAGAGACAATAATGACGTTTTAGTAATAACTGAAAAAGGCTATGGTAAAAGAACTCCAATATTAGAATACAGATTAACACATAGAGGAAGCAAAGGGGTAAAGACATTAAACATAACAGAAAAAAACGGAACAATAGTTTCATTTAAGACAATAAATGAAGAAAAAGATTTAATGATAATTACTGATCAAGGTATAATTATAAGAATTTCTTCAGATAAAGTTTCAAAAATGAGTAGAGTAACACAAGGAATTAAATTAATGAACTTAAAAGAAGGTCAAAAAGTTTCCACTGTATCAGTTGTTGAAAAAGAATCAGAAGCAAATGAAAACAACAATTAATAAAAAAAATAATTAATACTTGATTATTATGTAAAGATATTATAAAATACTAGTGCACAACGAAAATGTTAGAACCAGGTCAGGATTGGAAAATAGCAGCCTTAATAACCTCTTTTCGTGTGTGCTTTTTTTATAGAAACAATGTTTCACGTGAAACATAGAGGTAATTATGGAAGAAAAATATGTAAAATTAATAATTAATGAGTCAATTAAAGCACAAAACAACGGGGAAGTACCAGTAGGATGTATTATAGTTAAAGATAACATTGTGATTGCAAAAGCACATAACGAAATAGAAAAAAACAAAAGTATATTTGATCATGCTGAAATTATAGCTATAAAAAAGGCAGCAAAAAAGCTTAATAATTGGAGATTGAACAATTGCACCATGTATGTAACATTACAGCCTTGTAAAATGTGTGAACAAGCAATATATTTATCAAGAATAAAAGAAGTAAAATATTTATTAGAAAAAGATAATAATAATAATAATAATTCTAAAGTGAAAGAAACATATTTAGAAAAATATAGTGAGCAATACAAAAAAATTTTTAAAAAATTTTTTTCTGATATACGAAGTTAATGTTTCACGTGAAACATTAACTTTTATATTTAAAAAAAACACAAAAAATGATATAATTGTTTTGGAGGGATGTGCATGGAATATCAAACATTTTATAGAAAATATAGACCAATCACATTTTCAATGGTGTTTGGACAAGATGCTATAGTAAAAACTTTAAAAAATATCATAAAAAAAGAAAGATTAAATCATGCATATCTATTTACAGGGCCAAGAGGAACAGGTAAAACTAGTTGTGCAAAACTATTTGCAAAAACAGTGAATTGTTTAAATAATAATTCTGGTGACGCATGTAATAAGTGTGAAAATTGCTTATCATATATTAAAAATAGTAATCCAGATATAATTGAAATAGATGCTGCTTCAAATAATGGGGTGGATGAAATAAGAGAATTAAAAAGCAAAATAAATCTAGTTCCATCAATGTCTAAATATAAAGTCTATATAATAGATGAAGTACATATGTTATCAATAGGTGCATTTAATGCTTTATTAAAAACATTAGAAGAACCACCTGAATACGTAATATTTATTTTAGCAACGACCGAACCACAAAAAATTCCTTCAACGATAATTTCAAGATGTCAGCGATTTGATTTTAAAAGAATAAATCAAAAAAGTATGGAAAATTGCTTAAATAACATAATAAAAAAAGAAAAAATTAATATTGAATCGGATGCGTTAGAAGAAATAATATCAAATGCAAATGGTGGTATGAGGGATGCAATAGGTCTTCTCGACCAGGCACAATCATATTGTGATGATATAATTACAAAAAAAGAGATAGAAACACTATCTGGAAGCGTTTCTGATTTAGAAATAATAAACATTATAAATGAAATGCTTAATGAAAATTATGAATATATATTTAAAAAATCAGAAGAGTGGGAAAATGACGGAAAAGATTTTGTATTAATAATACAAAAAATATTAAATTTAATTAAGAACGGTATTTTATATAAGAAAAAAATATTAGATGTTGCAGAAAAAACAAATGAAATATACAATAAGATAAGTGATATTAAATTGTATGAAATGTTTGATAAATTAAACGAAATATATTTAAAAATCGAAAAAACAACGCAAAAAAAAGATATGTTTGAAATTAAGTTTATATATTTAATCAGATTTTTAGCTGATTTATATACTTTGGTTAAAAAATACTTGAGTGT
>CAZFXQ010000006.1:3321-8807 GCA_964523265.1 uncultured Muribaculaceae bacterium
ACAAATTCTAATGTTTCACGTGAAACATTAGAAAAAGAAAAAAAAGATGTTTCACGGGAAACATTAGAAAATAATAGTTTAACAACAAACGAAACAACAAATTTTAAAATACAACAATTAAAAAATGCACGAATTAATAATATTATTTTATTTTCATCAAAAGAAATTTTAGAAAAAGTGAAAACAAAATGGAAAAAAATTGAAAAATATTTAACAAATTCTAAATATAAACTATGTGCAGGAATACTCATTAATTCAAATGTTGTTACTGCTTGTGAAAAAGGAATAATAATAACTGTAGATGAAAATATAAATGTAAAAAGATTAGAAAACGAATATAATAAATGTATCGAATTAATAAAATTAATAATGGAAAATGAATATAAATTAGTTTTTATTACAAGTGAACAATGGTTAAAAATAAGACCAGAATATATAAAAAAATATAAGAATAATGATTTAAAAGAAATTGAAGAAGAAAAAATACTTAATGAGACAAAAATAAATGATAATAATGTAATAAATGAGTTTGCAGAATTAATAGAAATGGAGTGATAATTATGAATATGCAAGCAATAATGAAACAAGCGCAAGCTATGCAAAAGAAAATGATGGATGCTAAATCAAAAATAGATGCAAAGATTTTTATTGGAACAACAGAATTAGTAACTGTAAAAATGAATGGTAAAAGGCAAATTATATCAGTAGAATTAAAAAATATGGGTGATTTTGAAAAGGATGATATTGAATTGTTACAAGATATGATAAAGATTGCTACAAACGATGCTTTAACCCAAATAGATATGGAATTAGAAAGTACACTTGGTTCACAATCAGGTTTACCAGGCGGAATATTTTAATTAAAATGAATTATCCTGAAAGTTTTCAAAAATTAGTAGACTATTTCAAGTTGTTACCAGGTGTAGGTGAAAAAACTGCACAAAGATATGCTTTTTATATTTTGTCTTTTGAAGATGATAAAATAAATGGTTTAGCTGATACAATTTTTAATATAAAAAAGAAGGTTAAAACTTGTCCAAATTGTGGATGTATGACTGAAACAGATGAGTGTTTTAATTGCACATTAAATACAAATAAATCTAATATTATCTGTGTTGTTGAAAATCAAAAAAATGTTTTTGTATTTAAAAGATTAGGATTCAATGATATAAAATATCATGTTTTGGGAGGATTAATTTCTCCTGTAGATGGTATTAACCCAGATGATATTTTGATAGATAAACTGTTAAAAAGAATAGATGAAGAAAAAATAGATGAATTAATATTAGCTTTAAAATCAGGAGTTGAAGGTAATACTACTGCATTATATATAAAGAAAATACTTGAAGATAAGAATATAAAGGTATCACAAATAGCACAGGGAATTCCAATTGGAACAGATATGGAATACCTTGATGGATTAACACTAGAAATGGCTATTAATAATCGTAGTAATGTATCATAATTAAATATATTAAACATATTCTCTAATAAGGGTGATAGATATGTTTAAATTTTTATTATCAATTATTAAAAAAATAATAATAGGTATGTTATTATTATTTATGTATAATACATTTTTAACATCACTAAATTTGATTATACCAATTAATTTAATTACAATTCTTATAGTTTCATTATTTGATGTTCCAGGAATAATAGGTCTTGTTATATTTTTAATGATAAACTATATATAAGAGGTAAATATGGCAGAATTAGAAGTAGAAAAACAGTATAAATTGAGTAGAATTCTTAATAGTATATTAAAAAAACAAACAAATGTTCATAGTTATATGATGTATTGTAATGATTCAGAAAATTTGAAGAAGTATTCTATTTTGATGGCAAAAATTCTTATTTGCGGTGGAAAATATGAAGATAATTGTGAGAAATGTAATGTATGTAAAAGAATAGATAATAACAATTATTTAGAACTAAAAATTATAAATCCAATTGGGGAAATTATAAAAAAAGAAGAAATCGTTAATTTAAAAAAAGAATTTAAAACTACTTCAATAGAAGGAAGATGTTTTGTATATATAATAAATGATGCTGAATTGTTAAATCCATCTGCCGCAAATTCTATGTTAAAATTTCTTGAAGAACCAGATAGTAATGTCGTTGGTATTTTTACAACGACTAATATTGATGGAGTGTATGAAACAATAATTTCAAGATGTCAATTGATAAGATTAAATAACGAAGAAAGAACAAACGAAGTTTTAGATGATGATACTATTGAGTTTATTTTAACGTATCTTGAAAAAATTGAGTATAATATAACTGATTCAATGGTAGAAATAAAAGAAAAATGGCTTAAAAAGATAATTGATAGACAAATGTTAAAAAACAGTTTAGAAGTTTTTTTAAAATTTTATGTATGTTGTTTAAATTACAAATTAACAAAAAAAATAAAGAAATATAAAAGTTTTGAAAATTTAATTTATAAAATATCAACTCAAGAAGTTGAAAAAATTACTAAAAAGATAACATTTGTTTTAGAAAATATCAAAAAATTGGATTATAATGTAAATATGCAAATATTTATGGTTAATTTTGTAATAGGAATAGGTGATTTAAATGAAAATTAATGTAGTAGGAGTAAGATTTTTGAGTGGTGGTAGAATTTACTATTTTTCACCACAAACTTTTAAATTGGAAGTTGGAAACTATGTTATTGTTGAAACAGAATTTGGACATCAATTAGGTATTGTTGAAAGTGATATAGAAGAAAAAAATGAAAAAGATTTATTTTTACCATTAAAAAATGTAATAAAAAAAGCCACTGAAGATGATTTAAAAACATACCAAAAAAACATAAAAGATGCCCAAAAAGCGCTTAAATATGCCAAAGAAATTGTTGATAAAAATGAAATAGATATGAAAATATTTGATGCAGAGTATTCTTTTGATAGAAAAAAATTAACATTTAAATTTATTGCAGACGAAAGAGTGGATTTTAGAGATGTTGCGAAAGAACTTGCTTCCAAATATAAAACAAGAATAGAATTAAGACAAATAGGTGTTCGTGATAAATCTAAAGAAATTGGTGGTGTTGGGCCTTGTGGTAGAATTCTATGTTGTAATTCTTTTCTAAAAAGTTTTGATAGTGTATCCATTAATATGGCCAAAAATCAAGGAATTGCACTAAACCCTACGAAAATCAACGGGTTATGTGGTCGATTGTTATGTTGTTTAGGTTATGAGGATGAGACATATTTATATTATAAAAAGAAGTTGCCGAAAATTGGAGAAATGATAGAAAAAGAAGGAAAAAAAGGAAGAGTAATTGAACTAAATATTTTGGATAAGTCTTATAAGATAGTTACATCAGATGATGAAGAAATAAATATCAAGGAAGAATAATGGAAGTATTAAATGATTTATTAGGATATAAAAATTTAAAAATATATCAAAATTCAAAATGGTTTAGTTTTTCACTCGATTCTGTATTATTAGCTAATTTTGTAAATGTTAATAACAAAATGAAAATAATTGATTTTTGTACAGGCAATGCACCAATACCTCTTTTTTTAAGTACAAAAACAAAAAGTAAAATAATAGGTGTTGAAATTCAAAAAGAAGTGTATGACTTAGCAACAAAATCCGTTAATTTAAATAGATTAAACAAGCAAATTGAAATAATTAATATGGATATTAACGATATTTATAAAAAATATGATACAGATGAATTTGATCTTATAACGTGTAACCCACCTTATTTTAAATTAAGTGAAAAAAGTAATATAAATTCTAATATCATAAAAGCTAAAGCAAGGCACGAGATTAGTTTAAATTTAGATGATATTTTTAAAATATCTAAAAAGTTATTAAAAAACAACGGTAAAATTGCTATAGTTCATAGATCAGAAAGATTAATAGACGTAATTACTTTAATGAGAAAGTATAATATTGAACCAAAAAGGTTAATGTTTATTTACCCAAATAATTTTAGTAAATCAAATCTTTTTCTTATTGAAGGTTCAAAAAACGGAAAACCAGGTTTGGTTATTGAAAAGAATTTAATTGTTCATAATGAAGATGGAAGTTACACAAAAGAGGTCTTAAAAATATTTAATGGAGAATAAAAGTTATGAATATAAAGTTAATTGTTGGATTGGGTAATCCAGGAAAAGAATATAAAAACACAAGACATAATATTGGATTTATGGTAATTGATAAAATAGCAGAAAAATTAAATATAACAAATTTTAAAGAAAGAGATAATGCTATTTATTTTGATACATACATAGATATGTACAAAGTTATCTTTTTAAAACCGCAAAAGTATATTAATTTATCAGGAGAAGTATTAATTAAATTTGTTGATTTTTTTGATATAAAAACAGAAAATATAGTAATAATAAGTGATGATTTAGATCAAAATATAGGTAACATCAAATTAAAAGAAAAAGGTTCATCAGGTGGGCATAATGGACTTAAAAATATAGAGGAATGTCTAAAGACAAGTGATTATAAAAGAATTAAAATTGGTATTTCTAATGATAAAAATATAGATACCAAAGATTATGTTTTAGGAAAAATATCATCAAAAGAGAAAAAAGTATTGGATGTTTCAATAGAAAAAGCAGCAGATGCAGCATTAATGTCAATTGGTAGACCTTTTAGTTTGGTTATGAATAAATATAATACAAAAAATACGGAAAAATAGGTGATTATTATGTTTAATAATATATTTAAACCTAAATATCTAGAAAATAACGAAGAAATAAACGTTATTGGTTTAACTAAAAAAGTCCAAATAGAGTATATTTGGAATCTTTTTTGTGTGTCTAAAAAAAACATTTTGGTTGTAACAAATAGTTTGTTTGAAGCTAATAATGTATATAAAGATTTATCTTTTTATGATGATAAAAACGTACTTCTTTTTCCAATGGATGATTTTTTAGTAAGTGAACAGTTGATAAAATCACCAGAATTAATGGCAAAAAGAATAGAAGTACTAAACGAATTATCTTTTAATAAAAGACCCATAATTATAATAACAAATTATTTAGGTTATTTAAGATTTTTACCAAGCATGAACTTGTGGAAAAAACTTAAAATTAATATAAAACTAAATGATACAATAAAAAAGGAAGAATTAATAGAAAAATTAAATATAATTGGATACACGAATGAAACAATAGTTACAAAGACAGGTGAATATGCATCAAGAGGATATATACTTGATATTTATCCTTATGGATATGAAAAACCAGTTAGAATAGAGTTTTTTGATAATGAAATAGAAGATATAAGAATATTCAATCCCGAAACACAATTATCTAATGATAGAATAAATAGTTTTGAAATAACGCCATTCACAGAGTTTATAAATCAAAAAAAGTTAGATATACCACCAAGACAAAGTTTATTATCTAAAGTCTGTGAAGAAATTGTTAATATAGATAATTATTTAAGTAGTAATATAACGATATATTTAGATCTAGAAGATATAAAATCATCTTATAAAAACACAGTAG
>CAZFXQ010000006.1:8847-34676 GCA_964523265.1 uncultured Muribaculaceae bacterium
AAAATGATGAGTATAAAATAAATAATTATATGTTTGATTTGAATGAGGTAATAAAAAAAGAATATATAAATATTTTAGGAATAGACAACATAGTTAAAAGTAATAGTACAGAAAACTATCAAACCAAGGACATATGTAAATTTAATGGAAATTTTAAATTAATACATGAATATTTATTAAAAAAACTAAATGAACAAAAAAAAATCATTATTTGTCTAGATAATGATAATATGATTCGAGATTTTTCATCAAAAGTAAGTATACCCTCTATAATAACAAATTTAAATAATATATTTAATGATAAAATTAATATTATTAAGTATCAATTATTAAGTGGGTTTGAAACAGAAAATACAATATATTTATCTGCAAATGAAATATATAAAAGGAATACTATAGTTAAATTTAAAAATAGTTTTAGATATGGGAAGAAAATAAAAAACATAAACAAATTAGAAGTGGGAGATTATATAGTTCATCAGCTTTTTGGGATTGGTAGATATTTAGGAATAGTAACTTTAACATCAAAAGGATTAACAAAGGATTATATATATTTAGAGTACTATGGTAATGATAAATTGTATATTCCTGTTGAAAACATAGAATATATAAGTAAGTATTTATCCGGTGATGGTGCAAAGCCAAAATTAAGCAAATTAGGAGGAACAGATTGGGTTAAACAAAAGGCGCGGATAAGAGGAAAAGTAAAGGATATAGCAAAAGAATTATTAGAACTTTCCGCTAGAAGAAAAATAACTAAAGGTTTTGCTTTTTTAGAAGATGATGAAAGACAATATGAGTTTGAAAAAAGTTTTGAGTATCAAGAAACAAGCGATCAACTAAAAGTCATAAAAGAAATAAAAGAAGATATGGAAAAACCATATCCTATGGACAGACTATTGTGTGGTGACGTAGGCTTTGGTAAAACCGAGGTGGCTTTTAGAATGATATTTAAAGCTATAGAGTCTGGCAAACAAGCTGCTTTTTTGTGTCCGACAACAATTTTATCAATTCAGCATTATGAAAATGCTATATCTAGATTTGATGGGTTTGGCGTTAATATAGAGGTACTAAATAGATTTGTAACGGAAAAGAAAAAAAATGAAATCTTACTTAATTTAAAAAATGGCAAAATAGATTTAATAATAGGAACACATAGGTTGTTAAGAAATGATATTTTATATAAAGATCTTGGTTTACTTGTTGTTGATGAGGAACAAAGATTCGGGGTTACTCATAAAGAAAAAATAAAAAAAAATTATGAAAACATAGATATATTAACTTTATCTGCAACACCAATACCAAGAACTCTTCAAATGTCTCTAACAGGTGTTAGGAGTTTATCTTTAATTGAGACACCACCACTTTTTAGATATCCTGTTCAAACATATGTATTAAAGGAAAACAAACAAATAATAAAAGATGCAATATATAAAGAAATATCTAGGAATGGTCAAATTTTTATGCTTTATAATAATGTTTCTAAAATGGAAGAAAAATTATTAGAAATAAAACAACTAGTACCAGAAGTAAAAATTAATTATGTGCATGGTCAAATGAATAAAATACAAATAGAAAACACAATGGAACAGTTTGTGAACCGCAAGTTTGATGTTCTTTTGTGTTCAACAATTATCGAAACAGGTATTGATATTCAAAACGTAAATACATTAATTGTTTATGACGCTGACCATTTTGGATTGAGTCAGTTATACCAAATAAGGGGTCGTATAGGAAGGGGAAAAAATATAGCATATGCATATTTAATGTATAAACAAAACAAAGAATTGAATGACGTTGCCAAAAAAAGATTAAATGCAATAAAAGAATTTACAGAGTTAGGTAGTGGGTATGCGCTAGCATTAAGAGATTTATCAATAAGAGGAGCGGGGGATATACTAGGATCAGAACAATCTGGTTTTATTGATACAGTAGGATATGATATGTATCTAAAAATATTAAATGAAGAGGTAGAGAAACTTAAGAATAATACTTCAGAAGAAAACAAAGCAGCAGAAAAGGAGGAAAAACCGTTTATTCAAGTCAATACACACATTAGTGAGACGTATGCAAAAGATGAAAATTTACGGATAGAAATACACAATAAAATAAATACAATTAGATCGTATGAATCATTTATAAATGTAAAAAAAGAACTAGAAGATAGATTTGGTAAATTAGATGAATCAATTAAAGTGTATATGTTAGAGGAGCTTTTTCAATCTTTTGCTAGAGAAAAAGGTGTTGAAAAGGTTATTCAAAGTGATAAAGAAATTAATCTTTATTTTTCTAAAGTTAAGTCCAAGAGTGTTAATGGTGTATATTTGATATCAAAGTTGTATAGTATTTCTAAATCATTTAATGTTTATTATAAAAACGACATATTAAATATTAAATTAAATATAGTAAATTTAGAAAAACACTTTATTTATTATTTAATAAAAATGATCAATATTATTGAATAAAAAAAACATTTTTATACATTCTAAAAAAGAGGGTGAAAATAAATGAAAGTACTTGGAATAACGAGACGAATAGATGAATTGGGTAGAATTGTAATTCCTAAAGAAATAAGAAAGAAGTTACATATTAAGTTAGGAGATTTGTTTGATGTTTATATAAATGATGAAAATTCAATAATATTTAAGAAGTATTCAGTATTAGATGAGAATAAAAGAGAATTAGATGATTATATTAAAATTTTATCAGAAAAGTTAAAATCTAAAATTATAGTAACGGATTTAAATAAAATAATTTTATCAAGTGATAATAATAATATAAACGAAAAAGTTATTTGTGATATTGAAAAAATATTTAAAGAAAATAAATCTGTAGAAATTTTAAAATTAACAGAAAACTATCAAATAAAAAAACCTTTTATAATAAGTCAAATAAACCCAAATGGTGATTTAATAGGTTATTTTATTTGTTCTTGTGATGAACAAGAAAACAAAGAGTTGCTATCATTTTCAAAAATGTTCATTAACAAATGTTTTGAAAATTAAAGTGTAAATTTTTGTCTAATTATGTAATTAATTGTAAAATATATTTACTTAATATAAATAATATGTTATATTTTGTGCGTTGTGTGCAGTAAATATCCTATGAAAGGGGAGTAAGAAATGCACAATAATGAAAACATTAATCAAAGAAAAAGTTTTGTTCTTAAGTTATGTGTTTTTATAATTGTTATTGCTTTTATTGGTATATCTTATTTAGAAAGTAAAAATTTATTTGATATTTTTAGTTTAATAATGACAATTATACTGTTGATTAAGTTTTTGATTGTAAAATTATATCATTAAGTGATATAATTTTTTTGGTGATTAAAATGTTGATTGACTCTCATTGTCATCTTTTGTCTAGTGAATATGATAATCTATCTGTGGTAATTGAAAAAAGTTTAAAATATGTGGATAAATTAATAATTAATGGATATGATTATAAAACAAGTAAAGAGGCAATAGAAATTGCAAATAAATATGAAAATATATATGCAACAGTTGGTATTGGGCCTGAAGAAGTTGATACTATAAATGAAAATGATATAAAAAAAATAGAAAAATTAATTAATAATAATAATAAAGTTGTTGGTATAGGCGAAATTGGTTTAGATTATTATTGGACCAAAGATAATAAAGAAAAACAAATCTTTGTTTTTAAAAATATGTTATCTTTAGCTAAAAAGTACAATAAACCAGTTATTATTCACTCAAGAGAATCAATTAATGATGTTTATAATTTATTAAACGAATATAAATTAAATGGGATAATGCATTGTTATTCGGGTAGTTATGAAATGGCAAAAGAGTTTATAAAAATAGGTTTTTTAATAGGTGTAGGTGGTGTTGTAACTTTTAAGAATGCAAAAAACATAAAAGAAGTTGTAAAAAAAATAGATATTTCTAGTATTGCTCTTGAAACAGATAGTCCATATTTGTCACCAGAACCAAAAAGAGGAACAAAAAATGATTCTTCTAATTTACTATATATAGTACAAAGTATATCTAAACTTAAAGAGATAAGTACTAATTCAGTAATAAATGAAACAGGAATATCTGTATCAAAAATGTTTAATATTTAAGGTGGGTTTTAGTTTTATGATGGATGTAAAAGTTTTAAGAAAAAATTTAGAGGAAAGAATAATTAATTCAGAAAAAGTAATTATTTTGCCTCATAATAATGTTGATTTTGATGCAATAGGATCTAGTCTTGGAATTTCTTTAATCGCAAAAAAGTTGAAGAAAAAAAGTTATATTATAGTTAATGATAAACCACATTTAATTGATCCTGGTGTAAAATTAATAATTGACACAGAAAAGCAAGAATATAATATAATTAATAAAGAAAAGTATGAAGGCTTATTTCATGATAATGATTTTTATGTGTTAACGGATGTTAATAAAAGATATTTAATCAGTATATCTGATTTAATTAATAATGAGGATAATGTATTAATAATAGATCACCATGACATAGATGATCAAACTTTTAATACTGAATTAATTTATGTAGATACTTCATATTCAAGTGCTTCTGAAATTGTAACTAGTTTGATAAATAATTTTAAAATTAAAATACCTAGTAATATAGCTAATTACTTGTATTCTGGTATATTTTTAGATACATCAAGACTAACTAAAAATTGTTCGGCAGACACAATGAAAGCTGCTGCAAAACTACTAGAATCAGGTGCAAATATAAATCAAGTAAACAATTTGTTTCAAGAAGATTTTTTAAGTGATAGAAAAGTTCAAAATCTAATTAATAGAGTTCAAATGATAGATTGCAGAATAGCCTTAATTGTTGCTGGAGAGGATGAAGAATACAGAAGAGAGGAAATAGCAAAAGCAGCTGATTATTCTCTTAAGTATGGCGCAGATGCATCCTTTGTTATTGGAAAAATAGAGGATGACATGATTTCTATTTCAGGCAGAAGTAAAGAAAAAATAAATATAGGATACATAATGAGCCAAATGGGTGGTGGAGGAAATAAATACTCCGGTGCAACCAAAGTAGAAAACTCAAATATAGAAGAAACATGTAAGAAACTTGTTAAAGTTATTAAGCCACCATATTATATAAATGAGTAGTCATAATTTGACTTATGTACTCATTTATGGTAAAATTAGCATGAGCTTTTAATTAAGCTTATGAGGTGAAAAAAGTGAATAAATTTAGTAGAAAAATTAAGATTGCGTTAGCTTTTTCTTTCATAATGTTAATTGCATTTATTAGTTTTTCAAAATTAGGTATATTATTTTCTGATAAAGATAATTTGCTAATAACCGTATCAACACCAAACTCATTATTGAAACCAAGTAAATATATAGCATCAATAATAGATGCCGGAAATAAAGAAGAAACAACAACTGAAAAAAAAGAAGAAGAAACGACAAGTTCAGCAAATACAAAATCATCAAAAGAGGATGAAATTATTGAGGCTGAACCTAGTAGTAATACAATAGATGTTGTTTCATCAGCACTAGAGCCAACATATGACGGACAGACATTAAGTGAAATAGCCGCAAGGTTAAATAGTCATTTTAAAGGAAGTTTGACCAATATGGGCGGTTTATTAGCTAGTCTTTGTATTGAAAAAGGAATGGATCCATATTTTTTAGCTGCTATATCTGTTCATGAAACAGGAAATGGTCTTAGTAGTGCAGCATTAAATAAGTATAATTATGGTGGTATAATGTGTTCTGGTGTATTGTGTAGTTATTCTTCTGCTGAAGAAGGGATAACTAAATTTGTTGACGTTGTTTATTATAACTATTTTTCAAAAGGATTAGTTACAGCAGAACAAATGAATTCTAAATATGCAGCATCAACAACATGGGCAACGCAAGTAAATAATCATTATAATAATTTAAAAAACAATTAAGTTTCAAACTTTTTTGTTTTTTTGTATAGAGGTATTTTATGAATATTAAAGATATACTAAATGAAAATAAATTTGTTTTTAAGAAAAAGTATGGTCAAAATTTTTTAGTTGATAATAATGTATTAGATAATATTATAAGAGAGGCGAATATATTACCAAATGATTTAGTTATTGAAATAGGTGTTGGTGCAGCAGCATTAACAAAGAAAAGTGCGGTTTTTGCAAAAAATGTTTTGGGTTATGAAATAGATAAATCATTAAAAAAATCGTTAGATAAAATATTGGATAATTATGATAATGTAAGAATAATATATGATGATTTTTTAAGAAGAAATATTAAAGAAGATATTAAAAATTATAATTATGATAGAATAATTGTTGTTGCTAATTTACCATATTATATTACAACGCCAATAATAACAAAATTTATTGATGAAAAAATAGATGTCAAAAGAATAATAGTAATGGTTCAAAACGAGGTTGCTGAAAGATTTTCGGCAAAACCAAGAACGAAAGATTATAATTCATTAACTATATTTTTAAATTATTATTTTGATATAAGAAAAGCTTTTTTTGTATCAAGGAATGTTTTTTATCCAAAGCCAAATGTTGATAGTGCAATTGTTGTTTTTGATAAAAAAGTTAATTTGATTTACTTGAAAGATGAAAAAACTTTTTTTGAATTAGTAAGACAATCCTTTAAACAAAAAAGAAAAACGCTAAAGAATAATCTAAAGAATTATGATTTAGACAAGATAGAGTTTGTTTTAAGCAAATATGGAAAGAGTATAAATTCCAGAGCAGAAGAAATAACAATTGAAGAATTCGTTGATATATCTAATAATTTAAATTAAACATTAATATGTTTAATTTTTTTAATTGATTAACATATAATTAATCAGGTGATTAATTTGTTTAGAATAGGCGATGTTGTAACAAGAATGTCACATAATAATGATGTTGTATTTAAAATAGTTAAAATAGAAAATGATAAGGCATATCTGGTTGGGATGAACATAAGATTGTGTGCTGATAGCGATATTAATGATTTGGTTCTCGTTGATGATAAAGATTCAAATGACAGAGAATTTTATGAAAAACTAAAGACTATAAGAAAGTTTGAGCGAAATGATTATTTTTATTTACCTGGAAAAATACTTCATATAGATGGTGATAAAAACTATTTAGATAGATGTTTGGATTTTTATAAAAAGGCTAATGTTTTGGCATATGGTGTTTATTCACCAGAAAATGAAATGGCATTAAATATTGAAAAATATCTTGAAGATATAAACCCAGATATAGTTGTGATAACAGGTCATGATTCAAAAACAAAACAAAACTCTAAATACTTTTCTGAAGCTGTTAAAGTATGCCGAAAATATCAAAAAGATTATGATAAATTAATTATAATAGCAGGAGCATGTCAATCAGAATATGAAAAATTAATAAAATCTGGTGCAAATTTTGCGTCTAGTCCAAAAAAAATAAATATTCATGCACTAGATCCTGCTATTATTGCACTATCACTTAGTTTAACTGATAAAAATAAGAATGTTGATTTGTTATCACTTCTTGATAAAACATCCAATGGAAAAGACGGTATTGGTGGTGTAAGTACAAAAGGGGTTATGAGTGTTGGTTATCCAAGATAAGGAGATACAATGATTAATGATATTAAAGAAAATTTAAATAATTTAAAAAATAAGGAAATAAGAATATCGGTTGATGTAGGGCGTAATAAAAACGAAACATACGAAGGATATATTGAAAATACGTATAAAAATATTTGGACTTTTAAAACAAAATCTGGTCTGAAAAGCTTTAGTTATAATGATATTTTAATTAAACAAGTCGTTTTACTTGTATAAAAGAGCATATAGGCTCTTTTTTCTATTTAAATCGACTAAATGAATTGACTTTTTGGCTGTTTTATAGTTAAATTAAGATGTATATACTAAAGTAAAGGGATGATAGTTATGAAGGTTTTATCAACAGAAAAAACAAGAAAAATTAAAGATTGGTTTTCAATACAAGGAGTTAGATTAGCAAGTTTTGTTAAAGAACATAAATATACTTCCACATTAATTGTTACTCTTGTTTTTGCAGGTGTAATAGGTATTATTATTTATGCTGCTGGATCAAGTGATATAAAAGCAGAAAATATTGCTGTAAAACAAGGTAGTGTTGATAATCCAAGTAACGAAGTATATAGCTTTTCAACAGCTACATATACCTTGGAGTATTTATTATCTTCTGTAAACGATAACCCTGTTGAAAGTGGTAATGTTGAAATAGAGGCAATTGTTGAAGATGCCATAGATGTAAAATGGAATATAGTTGATGGTGCAACGGTAGTTGATGACAACCCAAGGCATATAAAAATAATAAGAGGTGTTACTAATGTTCCAGCAGAAGCAACAACCAGTACTAATACGACACTTACTTTAAATATTGGTAATGTAAGACAAGATACTAAAATTCACTATAAATTTATTGTTCAAGGTACAGAAATAACTTCAAGTGATACTTGTGGTGAAGGTGATACAAATTGCTTTTTATCAACAAAAGTTTTAAATACGAAAGAAGAATCTTTAAGATTAAAGGTAGTAGGTGGCAAACCATATTCGATTCAAACAGATACTCAAAATAAATATATTCCTTTTGGTATAGTAGCAGGTATAGACGATTCATTATATGCTGAAATAGTTAATAACGAAAAGGGACTTGAGGGTTATTATTTTAATGGATCAATAACTGGTATAAATTTGGAGGCTACTAGACTAGGATGGCCAGGAATGTCTTCTCCAACACCTGTTGCAACAGAAAGTAATTTATATGGAAACTTATTAAAGGATGGTGAGTTTTTAGGTAGTTACTTCTCAAGAGACGATGTAAAGACATTTTTAAGCAAAGATGGTGTTCCAAACAATGGAACATTAGCATATCAAAATATTCCAGCAACTGTAGAATGCAATGATAAAGAAATTTCTGCAATAAAATCACTAGGGTTGGATGGTATAGATTATATTATTTTAAACGTTGGATATGAATTTAAAGATCCCGCAAAAGATTATATTACAAAAATTATAAAAAGTGGTGAAGAAACTAATATAAAAGATACTGTATTACCTAGTGGGGCAACTGGATTAACTTTTAATGAAGGTGGTGTTTATACAGTCACTTATGAAGTTGTTAATAAAACAGGTAGTGAAGTAAATCAAAAAATAACTCGTACTAGAGTATTTAATATAATTCCAAAAGTGGGAAATATACCAGAAGATGAATATTATTTTAATTACAACGAATCATCAAATGATACTTATTTTAAGAACAAGGTGCAAGCTTGTTTTGCAGATGCTAATTGTGGTATTTATAAAACAACATTTACAATTGGAGAAAACTATAGTTTAACATACGATTCTAATTATATTAATAGTGAAATAACTTGTGCAGATGGTGAGGAAAACTGTTTAGGAAAATTAGAAGAAAATGCAAATTATATAATAATACATTATAATAATAAAGCAGATAATTCAAAGATTTATGAGACGTATTATTTTAATAAAAAAATTGATTTAGTTAAATCAATATCAATTGCAAAACAAAGTAATATGTGTGTGTTTAAATATAATAATGAGGTGGTAAACACAACAAATGAGACTTTAGAAAATGGTATAACAAATCACACATATTCGCCAGATAGTAATATAATTATAAATTTTTATACAAAACAAATAGAAGCATCTGAAGCATGGAATATTAACAATGTTAAAGTTAGTATACCAACAGTAATTGATAATGGAAAGGTTTTACCATCTACATCTAATGAAGATATGTTAACAATAACGTCTGGTGAACAAACAGATGAAAAAATTATACCTGTTGCAGCGTACTATGTAACAGTAAAAACAGCGAAAATAATGGGTGCGTTAACGCCAGAAGCACCAACTGCTGTAAATATTAGCTTGCACTTAACTGAAGGAGAACATTTTGATATTGATACAGTTGTGTATGATGTTCAAGAGAAAGTAGAAGCTAATTTGGAAATAAAAGATGAAAATGATGAACGATTATTATACACATCAACAAATAATGAATTTGATGATAAATCAAAGACATTAGCTCGTGGAGATTCTGTAAAACTAAATTATTCATTAAACTACACAGCAGATGAAGATGTAACAAAGAGTAACGTTACATTTAAAGTTATTTTAAATGAAGAAAATTATAATTATAAGTTAACAGGTGATAATTTTGTTAATTTGCCTGAAGGATCCGCTATAAAGTATTATATAAATGGTGAGGAATCGCCTGTTACAAATATAGAAGATGCAAAAGGAAAGAGAGTTAATTATATAGAAATTACAATATCTACATTACAAACAAATACACAACTAACATATAGTGCTTTTGCTGAAATAGATGTTTCTAGTGTAGAATTAATAACTACCAAATTTGCTTATGATTTAAGTAGTGAAGATAAGGTATTAAATGGAGCTATTAAGGTTACTGCATTTAAAGCAAGGACAGATATATATATTATAGGTTCAGATGGCTATCCAACAAATTCAGATATAACTGTTCAGGCGGAAGATACAAACATGTCTACAATGTCTATTTATCCATATGTAGAATCAAAAGCATATTCAACAACTAAATTAAATACTTCGCTTAGCGGAAAAGTAAATGTTACCGTAATGGTTGAGATACCTCAAAAAGTAACATATGTTTCTAATAAGGATTATATTACTCCAACTACTATGAGTGAAAGTGAAGATGGAAAAACAATTCTAACTTATACATTTAATGATAAAAATTTAAATGAAACAATTGATTCTATAACATTTGATTTTAGTTATGATATTAATATAGAAAATAATACGCAATTAGAATTTAAATCAACAATAGAGGCTACTGATGCAAGGTATCCTAATATTTCTGACACATCTAGCGTTGAAGAAAGAACAAAAATAAGAACTATTACTTATTTACTTGGCGAAAATGTAATAGCAAGAGTAAGTAGTAATAAGTCTTCTATTATGAGTAATGATGAATTTGTAATAACAGCAAATTTATATAACGGCACTACAACTTCAAAAACTGGTTCTTTAGTAATTAATATGCCAACAAGTGGTTATACTGGAAATTATACATTAAGTGGTGTTGAAAATGCATTTTGTACAACTGATATATTAGTTTCTGACAGTGTTACTTGGCATTCTTGTGATGAGTATGCAAGTATAAATTATTTAGGTGTTACAGCTTTAAAAATAAATTATGATATGGACTCAAAAACAACACAAGTCAATTCGTTTACTGTTAGAACTAATGGAAATAAATCTGGTGATAAATATGAATTTGAACCAGTAATATATCAAGATGCAGAAGAAAATAGTGGGGTGTCATTAAGAAAAATTATAGTTACTGTTACTAGTCTTAGAATAAGTGGTAATGTTTGGGAAGATTTTAACGAAGATGGAATCATGACAAGTGATGAAAACAAAATAAAGGATGTAAAAATAAATTTATATAATGCTGATAATAATGCATTAATTACATATGCTATGAGTGATGAAAATGGCGATTATTCATTTACTGATTTAACAAGAGGTACTTATTATTTAACTGCAGAGTTTGATACAGAAAGATACTATTTTGGTAGTGCATCTATAGAAACTACAAACAGATCACTTACAAGTTCATTTAAAAATGTTGATAACGTAATTCGTACCGAAAATATAGTAGCAGATGGAACTATTTTGAATTTATCAAATTATAATCTTGCATTAGTATCTAAAAAATTATACAAGGTAAGTATGGATAAAACAATTACGAAATTAGAGATTACCAACGCATTAGGTATAACTTCTACTAAAGATATGGGAAATACAAAACTTGCTAAATTAGATATTAGGGATATGAACAGTAATAAAATTAAAGTGTTTTATAATATAGAAGTTGTAAATTCAGGATCATATCCAGGATATATTTATAGAATTAAAGATTATATTCCAGCAGGTATGACATTTAATCCAGAATATGCTGAAAATAAAGGTTGGTATAAAGCTTCTGATGAATATATTGAATACCAAGAATTGTATAACACTAATACATTATTAGAACCAGGTGTAAAACATAATATTAGTTTGGTTCTTGATATATCAACAAATGAGGCCGGTTCATTCTTAAACTATTCAATAATAGAAGAGGACGATTTAAAGATTTTTGGAGGTAAGAATGATGAATAATATATTAAAAAAACGAATTATAATATTTTTAATTATAATATCAAGTTTCTTATTTCTTAATATTAGAGTAAATGCTGCAAATCTTACCTTTAATGGTATGTATCCTATTAGAGCATCATATAGTGGTAAAAAATTTAAAACAGGTGCTACTACCGAAAAGTTAGAGGAAATAGGTTTATATTTTCAAAAAGCAAACACTGAATATACACAATTATTTTGTTTAGAACCAGGAGTTAGTTTGAATGCATATACACTTGATACTATAAAATTTACTAAATTAGAAGATTATACGGGAATTAATAGTAATTACCAAGTAAGTAGTGAAAAAAAATTATTATTGCAGAAAATAATAAGTGTTACGCCCCAATTATCTTCTGATGATATAACAGGTGTAGCAAATGCAGTTGGTGCATATAATATTGAACATAAAAATTATGTTACTATTTCTAATTCTACTATGCTTAATAAATTAGAAGGTGCTTTTGCAACACAGGCTATTATATGGGAAATAATTAGTGGACAAAGAACTAGTTTTTCAAGTTATAAGCCTGATAATGCAAGCACCGGAACGACTTCTTCAGGGGTTTATAATAGTTTTTATGAAATGGTAAAAACGGATACGGGATTAAGTAATTTAAAAAGTAAGTATGAAGGATTAATTGATTTAGTTAAAAGTACATATCTTAATTCAAATCTTGGTAGTGGTTCTTGTGTTTTCAAAAGTGCATCACCTTATAATAACTGTAAGCTTAATGACCAAGGAAGTGGAGCATATTCAATTACTATTACAGATCCAAATTTTAGATATTTTAAAGTTGAATCAGCTGATTCTAATTTAAATGCATCAATATCAGGTGATAAATTAACAATTGTGAGTTATGGTTCAATATCACCATCAAGTGCAAAGTCTGTAATATTATCAGTAAAACCAATAAATAAAAGCACATCAAATGGAGAAGATGTTAATTCAAATCCAATTCAAATTTTTGAAAATGAGAGAAATCAAGATTTATCAAATATTCGTTCTGTTTGGCAAACTTATAAATTAAATGTATACACTGATGATACAGTTATAGATGAAGGTGAATATCATTTGCGCGTTAAAAAATTAGGTGGTAAAACATTTGCGACAACACCTTTAGCAGGAGCTACATTTAAAATATATAAATGTCCAGAAGGTTCATTAATTGGTCAAATTTCTTGTGGTGAATTTTCTAGCAGAACGCCAATATCAAGTGATCCATATGATATGGTTTCGTTAAGTGATGGGTATGCATATTATGAAAATTTGCCGAGTGCTGGTAAATATGCTGTTGTTGAGGTAACACCTCCAGAGGGGTATAAAAAGTCAGATGTTACTAATTATATAAATGTAACAGAAAAGAGTACAAGTAGTAGCTACGACGGGGATTTCTTTGGAATGGATTATACGTTTGAAAATTACGAAGAAACAGAAACACCGGAGCAGGTTGTAAGAATTAAAAAAGTTGATAAAAATACAAAAGCTCCTTTGGCAGGAGCAGTGTTTAAAGTAGGAACACAAGAGGTAGTAACAGATTCCAGCGGCTATGCACAAGTTACATTAACTCCTGGATTGTATATTTTTGAGGAGGTAACTCCACCAGAAGGATACATAATTTCTGAAAATAGTGGTTACAGTTGTACTGTGTGCTATAATCCTGGTTCATTATCTTGTTTATCTTATTGTCCAGAAGAAATAGTATTTGAAAATGAGATAATTCCAGAAGAACCTGTAGCATATCAATTGAAGTTTTCAAAATTAGGTAAATACTCTGAAGATTCGGAAAGTTATTTTGCTTTAGAGGGTGTTGAATTTGAGTTATATAAGAGTGATAAAAGAACGATTGTAAATGAATGTAATATAATTACTAATGAGGAATCAACAGGTCAGTGTACATCAGTACCAGAGCCAGGAACATATTATTTAAAAGAAAAAAAAGCCCCAGAAGGTTATCAGGAAAACGAAGATTTTTATGAAGTTAACGTAACAGCAGATAATATCGCAGGTTCTGCATCATGGGCAGTACCTTTGGGTGATAAAACGGGAGAGCCTGGAATTATATATAATATAATGATCCCAGCACCTGAAACAGTATATTATATGGCCGGTATATCAAAATACGATGCTTTAAGTAATGAAAAAATTGTTGGAGCAACATTTAATTTGCTTGATGATAGCTATAAAGTTGTTGAAACATGTAAGAATTTAGTTACAAATTCAAATGGTGTAGCAACTTGTTCATCACTAACTAAACCCGGTATATATTACTTTCAAGAAATATCTGCTGCAAGTGGATATGTGGTTGATAAAAGTTATGTACCTATTAAGGTAGAACAAAGTGATACTGTCACAACAGGTGGTGTGAAAGTAACATTTTCAAATCAACCTACAACAGGTAAATTAATAAAATACACTGTAGATAAAAACGGAAACAAGACAAAGTTAGATGATGGCTGTGGAACAGATAATTATACAGGACCAATATTTGAGATAAAGGATGAAAATGGCAGATTACTACATTTTACGAAACGTGTTGATGGAGAATATGTCTTATCAAATTTATCAAGTGATACAACAGAAATAAAAACATGTAATGGAGAATTTAAAGTTCGTAAATTAAATAAAGGAAGATATACAGTATCAGAAAAGCAGTCACCTCAAGGTAGATATTACCAAGCAGAAGACCAAATAATAACAATTACAGATAATGGTCCAGATTCAGTTATTACTTTTGATAACGTAAGTGTACCAGATGATGATCCTCTAGTAAGCGTTATTAATTTTAAAAAGAAAAATGAAGATGGCATTGCCATTGAAAATGGAGTGTTTGTACTTCAAAAGAAGGAAAATGGTAAGTATGTAGATGTAAAACTAGAAAAAAGAGGAGAAACGTATGTTTATTCAACAGATAGTAGTGTTACAAATTACCAAATGGAAAATGGAACAGGTGAGTATTTAATTACTAATGTTCCTCAAGGTGAGTATCGTATTGTTGAAAGACAAGCTCCAGAAGGATACCAATTAATATCTGATGTTGATTCAAAAGCAATTGTAACAGTAGATGACACTGGTAAACAATATTACATTGAAATGGTAGATAAGAAAGCTAACGTAAATGGTTCAAGTTCATCAGCGGAACTTATAATTACTATTTCAACAGGAAGAAAGGTATTAAATTATGTATTAATTATTGGAGGATTAGCATTAGTACTTGGAACACTAATACTAATTAGAAAAAAAATGAAAAAATAGCATAAAATTGCTATTTTTTTTAATATTTATGGTAAAATAGAGTTATAACAGTATAGGGAGGTAAACATGGAGATTACAAATATTTCTGTTCAAAAAAACGAAAAGGAGGATCCTAGGGTATTAGGCTATGCAACTATTGTGTTTGATGATTGCTTAAAAATTAATGGAATTAAAATAATTAATGGAAACACAAAGATTTATGCATCAATGCCACATAAGAAGTTGCAAAATGGTACATATAAGGATTTTGTTCACCCAATAACAAAAGAGTTTAGGGATTTAATAGATAATAGAGTAAAAGAAGAATATGAAAAACTATTAGAAGAATAGTTTAATATTCTTCTTTTTAAATAATATTATTTATTAGGAGGAATATTTTTATGAATAAAGATACTCAAAAAATTGATTTAACAACTCAAAATATTAGTATTGTATCAAGACAGTCAATTACAATTAGCGGTATTACAAAAATAAATAGTTTTGATAGTGAAGAATTTTTAATAGAAACTAGTATGGGTCCGCTTGGTATAAAAGGAAGGGAATTAGAAATTATAAAGTTAGATACTTATGATGGTACAATATCAATAAAAGGTATTATTGATGGGCTAACATATCTTGATAATAATAAAAAAAGGAAAGAAGAAAGTACTATTTCAAGGTTATTTAAATGACATTAGAAGAACAAACAAAAATTATTTTCTTTTCATACATATATGGATTTATATATTGTGGTTTTTATAAATTATTTATTACAATAAAAATTAAAAATAAAATTATTAAATATTTGTTAAATTTTATTTTTTGTTTAAGCAGTGTGTTTTTATATTTCATAATGTCATATAAAATTAATCACGTTATTTTAAATTATTATATGATTATTTTCTTTATCATAGGTTATATAACTTGTCAATTTGTTTACGATTATGACAAAAGCTGATTTATTTTTTGCTATATAAATGGTATTATATCAATAGGGTGGTGGTTTAACTTGAAAAGAATCACAAAAAAAGATAAAAGAAGAATAGTTTTTAAATTTTTATTTTTTATCGTATTGTCTTGTTTCACACTTATGTTAACTTTTAATAATGTTATAAAAATAACTGAAAAAACGAAAGAAAAAAAAGAATTATTAAAAAAATTAGATAATTTAAAAGAAGAAGAGGTAATATTAAGTGATGATGTTGAAAAATTAAAAGATCCAGAATATGCTGCAAGATATGCAAGAGAAAAATATTTATATTCAAAAAATGGTGAGAAAATTTTAAAAATTGATTAAGGTATGAAATACCTTTTTTTGTTTGTAAATATAATAAAATTATGATAATATATGTTTGTGATGTGAAGTGTTAGAAATAAATAATATGAGTGTTGCTCATTTGGCGTGCATTGGTGATGCTATATATGAGCTTAAGATAAGAGAATTTTTGGTATTACATAGAAAGTTAAAAATAATGGATATAAATACAGAAAAAATACAATATGTAAGTGCAAAAAATCAAGCGCAAATTTTAGAAAGCCTTATGAAACGACAAATTTTAACAGATGAGGAAATGTATACTGTATTAAGAGCAAGGAATTATAAAACGTCATCAAAACCAAAAAATGTAAGTATTATTATATATAAAAAGGCAACAGCTCTTGAAGCTTTGTTTGGTATGCTTTATTTATGTAGGAAATTAGATAGAATTAATTATTTAATTAAAGAAATAGTAGGTGTGGGTTATGATAGTTAGTGGTAAGAATGTAGCTAAAGAATTATTAAACGTAGGTATTAATATAAAAAAAATATATTTATCTAATAGTTTTTCGGATGAGTATATTACTAGGTTAATAAGTAAAAAAAACATAAAATATAATTATGTTGAAAACAAAGTTTTAGATAGTCTATGTAAAGAAAAACACCAAGGTATAGTACTTGAGGTTGCAGATTATGAATACTATAATGAGGAAGATTTGTTTAATAAATTAGAAGATAAGTCATTTATATTAATACTAGATCATATAGAAGATCCTCATAATTTTGGGGCAATAATAAGAACATGTGAAGCTGCTGGTGTTGATTATATTGTAATATCTAAAGATAGATGTTGTAAGGTTAATGAAACGGTTATGAAAACATCAAGTGGTGCATTATATAATGTTAAAATAGTTATGGTTACTAATATTAATAGACTAATAGATAAACTAAAGAAAAAAGGAATATGGATAATTGGTACTGATATGGAAAATGCAACAGAATATGATAAATTGGATTATAATATTCCGCTTGCATTAGTAATAGGTAGTGAAGGTTTTGGAATGCAAAGAATAATTAAGAAGAACTGTGATTTTATTGCAAAAATACCAATGAATGGAAAGGTAAATAGTTTAAATGCGTCTGTTGCGGCAGGAATAATGATATATGAAATACTTGAAAAACGAAAGTAGTGATTAAATGAAGAACAAAATTTATGAAAATGATTATGAATTACTTTATTTAGTGGGTGAAAATGAGGATGCAAACGAAGTAATATATGAAAAATATGCACCAGTAATAGATTATTATGCTAAAAATTATTTAAACTTAGTAAGTAATAAAGGTTTAGATTATAATGATCTATATCAAGAAGGACTGATAGGGCTTGATGAAGCTATAAAAAACTATAGTCATCATAGAGATATTAAATTTTCAACGTTTGCTTTCATTTGCATAAAAAGAAAGATAATAACAAGTATAAGAAGTGTTTCAAGACAAAAATATTCAGTATTAAATGAGTCATATTCTATAGATTATGTATCAGATGATAGTATGCCGTTTGAGAATGCTATTATTTTAAATAGTGGTGGTCTTGAAGATATACTTGTTGGAAAAGAAGATGAAAATTTTTTTAAGACAAGAGTAAATGAAGAATTATCATTGTTTGAAAAGCAAGTATATGAACTTAGAATAAATGGTTTTAGCTATGAAGAAATAGCGACTATGTTAAATAAAACTTTAAAATCAATAGATAGCGTTTTGTTTAGAATAAGAATAAAAATAAAAAAAATTTTAGAAGAAATGAATTGACTATATAAAAAAAATGTGCTAACATTTAGTTAGTTAGCACTTATTAGTGTTTTTTATTTTGATTAAATAGGAGATTTTTTTATGGCAAAAAGTAAAGGTAAAGAAAATGTGTTTAAGAAACTTATAAACTTTTTTTCAGGTGTTAAGGAAGAAGGAAAAAAAGTAATATGGACATCAAAAAAGAATTTGGTTAAGTACTCACTTGCAACATTAGGATTTATGGTGTTTATATGTTTGTTTTTTATAGCAACAGATACTATTAAAACTTTATTTAGGTTATTATTTACTTATGTAAAGGAGTTTATTGGTTAATATGGAAGAAAAAAAGTGGTATGTGGTGAACACATATTCAGGGCATGAATCTAAAGTAAAAGAAAAACTTGATATGAGAATAAATTCAATGGATATGCAGGAAAACATATTTAGGGTTATTGTCCCTGAAAGAAAAGAAGTAGAGATAAAGGATGGAAAAAAGAAAGAAAAAATAAAAAAATTATTCCCTGGTTATGTGCTAGTTGAAATGATTATGTCAGATGAATCATGGTATATTGTTCGTAACACACCAGGAGTAACTGGTTTTTTAGGATCGTCTGGTAAAGGTGCAAAACCAGTTCCTCTATATCCAGAAGAAGTCGATAGAATATTTAAAGAAATTGGTTATGATAAAGATAATGTTGTTGTTAACTATGAAATAGGTGATAAGGTAAAAATAATAGAAGGTCCATTTAAGATGCTTGCAGGAAAGATTTTAGAAATAGATAAAGATAATAATAAAGCACAAGTTGCTATTGACTTATTTGGGCAAGAAACAAACGTTGAACTATCACTTACAGAGTTTACAAAAGAATAAAAGTAAAAAAGTATTGCTTTTATCATATTTGCTGTGATAAAATGTAAGTCACAGCTATATATTTTATATATAGATGATAAAAAGATTAGTGGAAGGCGCGGATTAAACAAAAGCTATTAGACCACACGCGAAAAAAATTTAATATATGGGAGGTGTTTTTCGTGGCAAAGGAATTAGTAAGAAAATTAAAATTACAATTACCAGCAGGCAAGGCTACACCAGCTCCACCAGTAGGTACAGCACTTGGACCTTTAGGAGTTAATTCAGGTGAGTTTTGTGTTAAATATAATGAAGCAACTCGTGATAGAATGGGAGATATAGTTCCAGTTGAAATATCTGTTTATGATGATAGAAGTTATGAACTTAGATTTTTAACTCCACCAACTTCATTTCTATTAAAGAAGTATGCAAAATTAAAAAAGGGATCTAGTAAAGGATCTAGTGAAATTGTTGGAAGTATAACAAAAGATCAATTAAAAGAAATTGCAGAAATTAAATTGCCAGATTTAAATGCATATGACGTTGAAGCTGCTATGAACACAGTTGCAGGCGTTGCAAAAAATATGGGAATTGAAATAAAATAATAATAGCATATAGATTAGTCTATGTGGGAGGTAAATCCGCTATATACCACAAGGAGGTTAGAAAATGACAAAGAAAAGTAAAAAGTATCTTGAAGCTTTAGGTAAAGTAGAAAAAGGTAAATTATATACTTTAGATGAAGCTGTAAAATTAGTTAAAGATACTTCAATATCTAAATTCGATGGAACCATTGAAATAGCAGTAAGACTAAATTTGGATACAAAGAAAAACGATCAACAATTAAGAGGTGCTATTGTGTTACCACATGGTACTGGAAAAAACATGAAAGTATTAGTTTTAGCTAAAGCTGACCAAGCAAAAGCTGCTGTTGAAGCAGGTGCTGATTATGTTGGTGATGTTGATATGATAGGGAAAATTGAAAAAGAAAATTGGTTTGATTTTGATGTAATCATTGCAACACCAGAAATGATGCCACTTTTAGGTAAATTAGGTAAGGTGTTAGGACCAAAGGGATTAATGCCAAACCCTAAAACAGGAACAGTTACAACTGATACTAAAAAAGCTGTTGAGGATGTTAAAAAAGGACGTGTTGAATACAGAACGGATTCTTATGCAAATGTTCATGCAGTTGTTGGTAAAGCTTCATTTGATGATAATAAGTTAGCAGAAAATGTAAAAGCTTTTATGGATGTTATCATTAAATCTAAACCACAAGCTGCTAAGGGTGTTTACCTTAAAGGTGTATCTCTTTCATCAACAATGGGTCCAGGAGTTAAAGTTGATATAACATCATTTGACAAATAATAAAAAATAATATATTATATTGTTAGTTATCGCCACATGGTGATAAAAGTACCAAAGACAGTAGGAGCAAAAATGCGTAACTTATATTCCTACCGAGGACGAACTAATTAATGGAATTAATAGGTCTTCTCATCTTTGGATTAGAAGACTTTTAATTTGGGTACTTATTAAACTAAAAGGAGGAAGAAAAATGGCAAATCAAGCTATAATTGCAAAAAAAGAAGAAATAGTAAATGAAATAGCTGAAAGTGTAAAAAACGCAGCAAGTGCTATATTGTTTGATTATCGTGGTTTAACTGATTCAGAAATTACTGAATTACGTCGTAAATTACGTGAAGAAAACGCTTCTTATAAAGTATATAAAAATACTTTAACAAAGAGAGCTATGGACAAGTTATCATATAATTTAGATAATTGTTTAGAAGGACCATCAGCGCTAGCAACCTCAAATGATGAAATTGCAGCTGTTAAAGTTTTATCAGATTTTGCAAAAGATCATCCAAACTTAGAATTAAAGGGTGGAATTGTTGATGGAAAAGAAGCAACACTTGAAGAATTAAAAGCACTTGCAAGTATCCCATCAAGAGATGGATTACTTACAATGTTTGCAGCTGGTTTAATGGAACATGTAAAAAATGTTGCTATATGTTTAGACTTACATAGTCAAAATTTAGAAAAAAATAATTAATAAAAGAAAGGAAAATATAAAATGGCAAAGTTAAGTACAAAAGAGATTATTGACGCTATAAGCGAAATGAAAATATTAGAAGTTAAGGAATTAGTAGATGCAATGAAAGAAGCATTTGGAGTAGATCCATCTGCAGTTGCGGTTGCTGCTGCACCAGTTGCTGGTGCTGCTGCTGAAGAAAAAACAAGCGCAACAGTTGTATTAAAAGATGCTGGTTCAACAAAAATTCAAGTAATAAAAGTAATAAGAGATGTTACTGGTCTTGGATTGATGGAAGCTAAAAAGTTAGCTGATGAAGGTGGAAATATTAAAGAAAACGCTCCAATGGAAGAAGCTAATGATATTAAAGCTAAATTAGAAGAAGCTGGTGCTACAGTAGAACTTGCTTAATTTAGTTAATAAGTACTATTAAAGACTATTTATAAATAGTCTTTTTTTTGTTATAATTAATGAGGAGGAAAAAATATGGAAAGAAAATTTAATAATGGTGATATTGTTAAGCATTTTAAAAGAGAAAAAATGACAGAAGAGCAATTAAGAAATGAGCCTAATCTGTATTTGTATGAAATAATAGGCACAGCAAGACATACAGAAGAAAAGGAAGAATTAATGATTTATAGACCTTTATATAAAACAGAATGCACAGAAGGTGTTGATTATGCAGCAAGACCACTTGATATGTTTATGTCAGAGGTAGACCATGAAAAATATCCTGAAATTAAACAAAAATATAGATTTGAAAAAGTAAAAACTGATAAGGTATTAGTAAAAAAGTAGTAATAAATACTAGAGGTACAATGTGAATCACTATTTTACAAATAATGAAAATTTAAAATCAGAAATAAGAAAAGTCGAAGTGGTTATCAACAGTATAAACTATTATTTTTATACTGATAATGGTGTTTTTTCTAAAGGTAAGTTAGATTATGGTACTGAAGTTTTGTTAAAAACATTTAAATATAATTATCCACAGGATAAAAAAGTATTAGATATTGGTTGTGGGTGTGGACCAATTGGTATTTATTTATCAAAACTTGGTTTTAATGTTACTATGAGTGATGTTAATAAAAGAGCGCTTCATTTAACAAAAAAAGCTTTAAAAGAACAAAGTTTAAACGCTAATGTAATAGAATCTGATTCATATACTAATATAGATGATAAATATGATTATGTGATTTCTAATCCACCAATTAAAGCAGGTAAGAAAATTTTATATGATATTGTAGATGGCGCTAGTAATTTTTTAAATAAGGATGGTCAGCTATGGATAGTCATAAGAAAAGATAAAGGTGCCTTATCTTTAATTAAGAATATGAAAAATACTTATGATAAAATAGATATAGTAGAAAAGAAAAAGGGTTATTACATTATAGTTTTTGATAAATAGTATTATTGAAAGGAATTAAATATGAAAAAAAATAAAGATGTTACATTTAAAGATGCGACAAAAGAAGCAAAAAAATATATTTTGAAATCTGGGTTATCAGTTGTTGGTGTTACACTTTTATTTTTTACACTAAATAGTGTGTTGTTATCTCTCGGAATTTATAAAACATTAATTGGATTTTTAACTTTATGTCCATGTGTTTTGGCTGATTTTTATATAATAAAGAAATATACAAAAAGTTACAAACAAAAATTAAATATAATATGTAATAAAATAGTTGAATATTATAAGCAAGATGCTGAAAATATGAAAGAAGAAATAATTAAAAAGCAAGAAAATGTTTTATCAGAAGAAAAAATTAAAAATCAAAATATAATTGATGATAATGAAGAAACATTTAAATATAGTGATATTAATATTACAAAAACAGAAAATACATCGTTTGATAGGGAACAATTATTAAACGAACCACAAAAAGATAAGTTTGTTGATAAAGATAAAACAATTAATTCATCTAATGTAAAAACAAAAAGCATGGATAGGAGATAATACATAATACTTATGTATGATTCAATAATAATTTATCTTGGAGGTAATTCAATATGAAAGATATAGAACATTAGTAAAAAATATTTGGATAATTAAAGATTAAAAATATATTTAAAACATAATAAATGATTAATATAATAAAGTCAAACAAAAAAATTTGACTTTTTTTGATGTTTTATAAAAAAAATGTTGACAAAACTTTATTTTTTATGTAATATTTTAAATTGGTACTGTGTCTTTAATTTTAGACATGTTCTTTAAAAATTTATAGTTTAGGGGTGGAAAACGCGTGGCTTATAAGGTTAAAAAAGTAAACGAATACCGTGAAAGAAGAGATTTTTCAAGAGTAAATAAATCACTTGAGTTAGCTGATTTACTTGAGATTCAAACAAAGTCATATAATTGGTTTATGACTGAAGGAATAAAAGAGGTACTAGAAGAGGTAAGCCCAGTAGAAAATTTCTCTGGAACATACTCATTAGAATTTGGGGAGTATTCTTTTGATGAACCAAGATATACAATAAAGGAATGTAAGGAGAAAAAAACTACTTATGCAGCACCTTTAAAAGTTCAAACTCGCTTGTTTAATAATGAAACAGGTGAGGTAAAAGAGCAAGAAATTTTCTTAGGTGATATGCCTGTTATGACGGATTCTGGTTCTTTTATTTTTAATGGTTCTGAACGTGTTGTTGTATCGCAATTAGTGCGTTCACCAAGTGTGTATTATGGAAGAGAAATAGACAAAAATGGAAGATCTATTATATCTTCTCAAATAATACCAACAAGAGGTACATGGCTTGAATATAAATTAAATAGTAAAGATGTAGTTGATGTTAGAATAGATCGTAATAGAAAGGTTGTTATTACTGCATTTTTAAGAGCATTTGGATTATCAAGTGATGATGATATTTTAAAATTATTTGGTAATGATGAATATTTAGTTAATACACTATCAAAGGATTCAACAAAAAACACTGATGAAGCTTTGCTTGAAATATATGAAAAGTTAAAACCAGGGGAACCAGCTACGCTGGATAGCGCTAAAAATCAGTTGATTACTAGGTTTTTTGATGGATTTAGATATGATTTAGCAAAAGTTGGGCGTTATAAATTTAATAAGAAACTAAATGTAAGTGATAGATTATTAAATCAAAAATTAGCTGAAGATATTAAAGTTGATGGTAAAGTAATAATTAAAAAAGGTACAAAAGTAACTAATGAAGTATTAGAAGAGTTAAAACCAATACTAAAAGATGGTTATGGTGTAGTTGATGCTACAATGGATAAAGAGTTAGATACACACACTAATGTCCAAATCATAAGTATATATGCACCTAATGAACCTGATAAAATATTAAAAGTTGTAGGTAATGATCAAACTTTAAATACTAAAATTTTAACTATATCTGATATATATGCATCGGTTTCATACTATTTAAATTTACTTCATGGAGTAGGTTTAATTGATGAAATAGATCATTTATCAAATCGTCGTTTAAGACAAGTTGGTGAATTATTACAAAACCAATTTAGAGTTGGTGTAGCTCGTATGGAACGCGTTATAAGGGAACGTATGACAACAATAGATGTTGAAACAGCAACTCCTAAAACACTAATTAACATAAGACCAATAACTTCTGTTATCAAGGAATTTTTTGGATCAAGTCCTTTATCTCAATTTATGGATCAGATAAATCCATTATCAGAGCTTAACAACAAACGTCGTTTGTCTGCTTTAGGTCCTGGTGGGTTATCAAGAGATAGAGCAGCTATGGAAGTCCGTGACGTAAACGTTTCCCACTATGGTAGAATTTGTCCTATTGAATCACCAGAAGGAGCTAATATTGGGCTTATTACATCACTTGCAAATTATGCTAAAATTAATGAATATGGATTTATTATGACTCCATACAGAAGAGTAAAGGATGGAAAATTATTAGATCAAATTGATTACTTAACTGCAGATGAAGAAAATGGACACATTATATCACAGGCTAAAGTTGAAATGGACGGGGATATGATAATTCAAGAACACTGTCCTGCAAGAAGTAATGGAGAAAACATATTAGCAAAACCAAGTGAAATAGATTATATAGATGTTGCACCGCAACAAATTGTATCTGTTACAACAAGTTGTATTCCATTTTTAGATCACGATGATGCTCATCGTGCATTAATGGGCTCAAATATGCAACGTCAAGCATTACCTCTTTTAAGAAGTGAAGCCCCACTTGTTGCAACCGGTGTTGAAGCACAAGCTGCAAAGGATTCGGGTGTTGCAGTACTTTCTAAATCAGATGGTGTTGTTGAATATGTTGATGGTAAAAAAATAGTTGTTAAAACATTAAAAGGAAAAGATTCATACACACTAAAGAATTTTGAAGGCTCAAATGCTGGAACTTGTTATCACCAAAGACCAATTGTTAAAGTTGGAGATAGTGTAACTCGTGGTCAAATAATTGCAGATGGACCTTCTACTGATAAAGGTGAAGTTGCATTAGGTAAAAATTTGGTTGTGGCATTTATGACGTATGATGGATATAACTATGA
>CAZFXQ010000007.1:0-30936 GCA_964523265.1 uncultured Muribaculaceae bacterium
TATTTATTGTTAAAAGTAAGAAACTTAAAATTGACGTTTGTGATGCAAAATATAAAGCTCCACAAGTTATTTCTTTTATTATTTTATTTCCAGTAAAAATAGGAAACACATTATTAATGTTAATATAATTAATTAATAATATTTCAACAGTTATCATAAATATAATACTTAAAATGAAACATATTTGAAGTGTTCTTGCAATTCCTTCAATATTACAAAAACTAATAATTATAATTGTTATAATAACAAGTAGCCCTGACACTAAAAAAGGAGTGTCTTGAAGATATTTACTAGTTATGAAAATAACAATTGATTTAATAGAAATAATAAGCATAAAAAAATGAATTATAAATATTATTATGTTAAATATAAAGCCAATTTTTTTACCAAATAATTTTATGTTTTTTTCATATATATTTTTATTTTCTAATATTGAATTAATCTTTAAATACATAATTATAGGTATAAAACCAATCAGTGTTCCTATAATCATTGAGATAAGTACTTTATTATTAGCTTTATCAAGTAAGATAATATCTCCTAATCCAAGATGCATACTACATATTAATAAAGATAAAATCATACCTAGTTGTATTTTTGAAATTTTATTATTCATTATTATTCTCCTTGATTGATTTAATTGTTAGATTAGGTGATTCAATTTTTATATTGGATTTAAAATTAAAAGTTAATTTATTTATTATGTTATTTTTGTTATAGTTATATTTTTCCATTTCTTTATATTTTTTGGAATAAAACATATATCCATATCCTAAAACATCAGCTTTTTCATTTTTATACAATTTATTAGTTAGTTTCATCATTACTTTTATAACTTTTTTTTCTGATTTTTTCTCTAGCTTTTTAATAACTTTTTCATCGTCAATAAAATTGGTATTACAATTATATTCTGAAATATTAACATTTAAATCTAACTTAACATTTATGTTTGGCTTTTTGTTTTTAAATGATAAAAGGTTAGAAATTTTTGAATTATTAACTCTTAATGTCATATAATTTTTATCATCACATAAGACATTTATATAAGTTTTTCTAGCTTCTCCTTTTAAGAAGTTATAACCTAAACTTTCTTCGCTAGTAAGATAACCTGATAATTTATTATTTTTAAAATAAGCAAGTGTGGTAAACTTAAGTTTTGCATTAGGATTACTTTCTTCAATGTTTTTCATTTTATCTCCATCATCTTTTTTTCCTTTAATAATAATTGTTGGTAAAACGGGATCAATACCTTCTGTTTTTAAATCTTGAATAAATTCATCAATTGTTACAAGTGTTAAAGTACCACTATAGTTATCCGCTATATTTAGACTTGATTTTAAATTAGTTGATGGAATAGTTTCTAAAGGTGTAATAATTTCAAGTACTTCATATGCTTTGTTATTTTTAGCATTTATAACAAGTGAATCTTTTTCTATTTTAGAATCTCTTAAAAAATAATCTAAATATTCTAATGGATCTTTTTTCTTTAAAAGTTCTTCACTTATTACAACAACTTCATTATGTCCTAAATATATTTCTTTCGGTGAATCAAGCATTATTTTTTCTAATGCTTGATAGATGGTTTTTCCACTGGCTTTATAAATTGTAATCAAACTTGCTTGATCTTCTTTTTCTTTTTTTGAGTTCATTATTTGTATACTTATCATATATTCATCATTTTTTTCATCATTTATGTCTATTGAAATACCAGATACTATGGCATAGTCATTTATTTCTTTATAATTAAAGCAACCCGATGATAAAAATACAATTATAATAAGAATAATTATTTTTTTCATTTTCTATCCCCTTTAAAAATATTTATTGGTTTAAATTTTACTTTGTTTTTACTTATTAATGAATCATATAATCCATATTTATTAAGTGGCTCAAAAGGAGAAAAATAAGGTTTACCGCAAGATTTTTGACTTACAAGTAAAGTAAGTAATATAATACATCCAAAAAGAACCCCAACAAACCCAAAAAATGCTGATAAGATTATGAGTATTATTTGCCATATTCTAATTGAATTAATAAGTTCAATAGAAGTAAATGGAAGGGATGCAACAGAAGATATACCAACAATTATAATTGTAATAGGAGATACAATACCTGCTTCAACAGCAGCTTGTCCAAGTACTAATGCCCCTACTATTGAAATAGAACTTGATCCCTTTCCAGGGAACCTAATATCACTTTCTCTTAATATTTGAAACATAAAACTCATAGTAATTATCTCAAATACTGTTGAAAAAGGAACACCATCCCTTTGAATAGAAAAATTAATTAATAAATCACTTGGTATAGCTTCTAAATTATATGCCATAAGAGCTATGTAAATAGCAGGTGTTAAAAGAGCAAGCAGGATAGCTATTACTCTAACTAATCTTGATGTAAAAACATTAATACTTTTTTCATAATAATCATCTGGACTTTTAAAAAAATCTAAAAAAGTACATGGTAATATAATTGCTTGATTAGAGTTTTCACAAAGCAGAACTATTCTTCCTTCAAGGAGCATTTGACATACTGCATCAGGTCTTTCTGTTTTTAAATTAGTAGGAAATATAGATCTATTTGGATTACTTATAGCATCAATTATATAATTTGTATTACCAATGTATTTTGCATCTATTTTTTTTATTTTGTTAAAAATATTATTTACTAAATTATCATCAGCTTCACCATTTATATAAAAAAGAAATATTTTGGTTTTACTTAAATCACCAATTATTGTTTGTTTAATCCATAGGTTTTCTGTTTTTAATCTTTTCCTTATTAATCCAGTATTAGTTTCTAGATTTTCGCAAAAACTATCACTAGGTCCTATTAAACTTTTTTCATTTTCACTTCTTATAATACTGCTATTTAAATTAGCTTTATTTTCAAATGCCAAAGCATTTTCATCATCAAATAAAATAATGGTAAAACCATTAAATAAATAATATAAGTAATCATCTATATTATTTATTAAAACAATACTATTATTAGGTATGTAACACTTAATATAATTATACAAATCATTAGTATTTATATTTTCTTTTTCTTCATCTAATCTTCTTAAAATGTATTCGTTAATACTGGTTGATGAACTTACGCTATTTGAATATATTAATGTTATTATTTTGTTTTTTATAGGTATATTTTTATATGTTATATCAGGTGATGAACCTGTTCTTTTTTTTATTTCATTTATAATTTTTTCCTTGTATAGCATATTATCCCTCTTTTTTAAATAGTATTAACTAAAAGAGAAAAAAAATGCAAAAAAAGGAGATTACATAGTTTCCTATGCAATCTCAAAAAGAATAAAAAGGGGTTGGCTAGTTGTGATACTAGCGACCAGCAGCATTTCGTCTGCTGGTGACTTTTATACTAATCGAAAAGGTCTTAAATGTCAACCTTTTTTTAAAGTTTTTTTTAAAAAAAAATCATCTTTAATTGATTTACATACAAACGTTTGTTATAATTTGTTATATAAGAGGTATTTATGGAATTAAATAGTATAAATGGTATCGGTTTAAAGGTGCAAAACATTTTAAACAATTTGGGTATTTATAATACTGAAGATTTAATAAGGTATTATCCATATCGTTTTGAGTGCCTGTTAAGAAGAAATATCAATGATGAAAAATATTACGATAATATGTGTGTTGATGGTATAGTAGAAAAAGAGGCAATATTAAGTTTTTTTGGTAAAAAAAATCGTATGTCTTTTAATTTATTAGTTCAAAATAAAATAATTAAAGTTATTATTTTTAATAGGGGTTTCATGAAAAAAAATATTAAAGTTGGAATGAATATAACAGTTATTGGTAAGTATAATGAAAAAAGTATGATTCTTACTGCTTCAAATATATTACTTCATGGATTAGATAATAGTATAATAATAAATCCTATATATCATATAACAAGTGGCATAACTTCTCAAAAATTAAACAAGATAATTAACGAAGCTTTAAAAAGTATTAAAATAAACAAAAGTATTCCGGAAGATATAATTAATAAATATAAATTTATTGATGAAGAAAAAGCTCTTAAAATAGTGCATAATCCCAAAGATGAAAACAGCTTAAAATTAGCTTTAAAAACATTAAAATATGAAGAGTTATTTAATTATTTAAAAAAAATAAAACTATTAAAGTTGAAAAAACAGGAACACAATTTAGATTATATAAAAAAAATAGATGAAAAAAAGGTAAATGATTTTGTTGTAAAATTGCCTTTTTGTCTTACCGAAGATCAGAAAAAAGTATTAGATGAAATGCTTTGTGATTTAAAAAGCGACACTAAAATGAATAGATTACTTCAAGGTGATGTAGGATCAGGAAAAACTATTATTGCATTTATTTTATCCTATGCATTAAAAACAGCAAATTATCAAAGTACACTTATGGCACCTACAGAGGTTTTAGCACATCAACACTATGAAAATGCGATTAAAATATTCAAAAATACTGATTTTAAAATAGGACTTTTAACTGGTAAAATGAGTGTAAAAGAAAAAAAAGATATATATACAAAAATAGAAAATAATGAAATTGATTTTTTAATAGGTACTCATGCATTGATTAGTGATAATGTTTCATGGTTTAATTTAGGATTAGTGATAACAGATGAGCAACACAGATTTGGTGTTAATCAAAGAATAAAATTAAAAAATAAAGGTATTAATCCAGAAATATTAATGATGAGTGCAACACCAATACCAAGAACTTATGCATTAACAATATATGGTGATACAGATGTATCTAGTATCAAAACAATGCCAGCTGGAAGAAAAAAAGTGATTACTTATGTTAAGAAAAAAAGTGAATTAAAAAGTGTTTTAGAAGGTATATATGATACTTTAAAAAATAATAATCAAGTTTATGTGATATCACCTATGATTGAAGAAAATGATGAAACAGATTATACAAATGTATATGATTTAAAACACAAGTTTGAACTTGCTTTTAAAAATTATAATATTGAAATACTTCATGGTAAAATGAATACCAAGGAAAAAGAAAAAATAATGGAAGATTATGCAGTTGGAAAAATAAACATTTTAATATCAACAACTGTTGTAGAAGTTGGTGTTGATGTTAAAAATGCGACAGTAATAGTTATATTTGATGCTGATAAATTTGGTCTTTCAACCCTTCATCAATTAAGAGGAAGGGTAGGAAGAAATGATCTACAATCATATTGTTATTTAGTTAGTAACAAGGATACAAAAAGATTAAAAATTATGGAAGAGACAACGGATGGTTATGAAATAAGTGAGGCTGATTTCAAATTAAGAGGGCAAGGGGATATTTTTGGAAATAAACAAAGCGGTTTAATACCATTTAAATTATCAGATGTAAAAAAAGATTATGAATTAATTGTTAAAGTAAAAAAAGATATTGATTATATTTTTAATTGAATTTTAAAAAAATAATTGACAAGTTATAAAAAAATTTATATTATTATAATAGCGTGAGGATATCACGCAAGGTACTCATCAACGAGAAGTTTGAGAGTACAACCAAAACCCCCTTGGAGCCATAAGGCTCCACTTTTTTAGTGTTTTTTATAAAAAAAATACTATAATACTTTACTTATAACCAGTATCCGTATATAATGATATTAGGTGATGGAAGATGAGAAAAACAAATGATATGAATTTTGTAATGAAGCGTTTGAATATTATTGAGGGACAAGTTAAAGGCATTAATAAGATGATAGAAAATGGACGTAGTATAGAGGATGTTTTAATTCAAATAGCCGCAGTAAGTAATGGTTTAAGGGGAATAGGAATAGAAATTATTAAACAAAATACACCTAAAGAATTAGAAAACAGTGCTTTAAATATTATGAAAATGTATGATATGTTAAATAAATAAAATATGAATTATGTATACATAATTCATATTTTTTCTTGCAAAAGAAAGAAATTTATTTTATAATTATTATTGTAGAATAAGGAGGATTAGCATGGAAAACTTAGAAACTATTGAAGTAACGGGTGAAGATGGAAAAAAATTAAAATTGAAAGTAATTACTATATTAAAAAAGCCTGAAGAAGATAAAAGTTTTTTAATATATACATTTGATGAAACAGGTGAAAACATTGATATATATGCATCAATAATTAAAGAAGAAAATGACAGTTATGTTTTGGATGCAATAAGCGAAAAAGAGGATTGGGATTTAGTACAGAAAGCAATTCAAGAATTATCTGAATAGAAAGGAAATCAATATGAATGTAGATTTATATAGTCGTATTAAAAATGAAATCAGCAATATTGTAGATCAAATTAATTTAAAACAAGTGACTAAAGAAGAAGTCATGATGTCTTTGTTATACGCAAAAAAATCACTAGATAGCATTAGAAAGTCACTTATTGATAATATGGATAAATGTAAATCAACAGATGATCAATTAGCATTGTTATATGCATTCTACGAGCAGATTGAAGTTGCGTATGATAAGTTTGCATCTAATGATTTGGCATTTGCTAATATGGATCCAAAAACTTATCAATACTTTAAATCCTTATCTAATTTTTTAAGAACTCTTGAAGATGATTTGCGTTCAACTTTCAATAAAATGTTAGAACCAGATGGTAATTTAGAAAAAGTAATAAGTTCAACCAAAACAGTTATTCCACTAATGACTGCTATTCATAAGATGGGATCTTCTTTGCTATTGAAAAAGTTAGATGAAAATGAACAACTAGCAAAGGATAAATTGAACCAAAAATTGACTAGTAATGCCTTAACTGCTGATCCTGCTGTTGAAAGATTAAACAAAGTAATCGTTAATGAAGAAGAGAAAGCAGCAGAGTTAAAAAAGAAATTTGATGAACAACAAGCAAAAGCAAATGCTCTAAAAGAAAAAAGAAAAGATGTGTTATTTGACAAAGCAAGTGAAGTTTTGGATGTTAACAAACAAGAACTTGTTAAAGCAGTAGAGAAAGCAACTTCACTAGATATTGGTAATATAGCAATATCTAATAAATTACTAAAAGAATTAAGAAGCGAAGATAGAAAAGTTTGTTCTATGCCAATGACATTTCTTGATAATTTAGAAGAAAAGTTAAGAAGAAAAAGGTTTGTTGGTAGTTTGGAATTTGATGTTGAAAAAATTAATAACGTAAATGTTTTAAAGATACGTAAAAAAGACAAATTTTTTGATAAGATAGCAAGTGGTAAAAGACCAATTATGGAAGCTGTGATAAAATCAGCACAAAGGAAATGTGCACTTATTAAGAATTGGATACAAATTGATAGCGAGTTAATAGCTAAAATTAAAGCTTCAATTATTGAAAGAAACAATCAATATAAACAGAATATGAATGAACCAAATATTAAAAATAACACTTTTGATATTTCTGTTGATGAAAAACCAAAAACTGAAGAAAAAGCTCCGGTTGTACAGACAACTGCATCAAAAGTTATTACATTAGATGATGAATTTTCTAAATATAACAAACCATCTTTTAGTGGTGGCACTACACAACCATCTGAACCGGTTAAAGAAAACAAAAGAGTTTCAATGGGAGATAAGTTTAAAGAGTTAATTGATAGCACATTATCACAACCAGCGTTGGTTTCCCAAAAAAAAGTCTTTGCATATGATATGAAAGAACCTTTAAGTAAGAAAATGGAAGATTTTTATAGTGATAGTTCTTTAGATCCAAAAAACAAACAAAAGGAAGTTGATGCGGATGATCATTATGATGAAAGATATGATACTCTTGCTAAAGAAAGTGCTTTTGGAAAATTAACAGATGAGGAATTTAATGAACTATTAAAAAAATCGAGTTCAGAAATACCAGATAGTTATGATCCAAAAAAAATGTAATAATATGTAATAAAAAAGATATTTAAATTCATAATAATAAAGGTGATTATTATGAAAAAATATCTTTTTTTGTTATTTTTACTAGGATTTTATATTGGAATTTCATTTCATGAAAGGACACAAGAAGTATCGTTTAATGAAGAAGAAAAACATATAAATTTGTATAAAATTGATTTTAAAAATAATATAAATAGTAATGGATTAATAGAGATATTTAATGGTTATAATAATATTATAATAAAGAAAATAAATGAAAATGAAGTTAAATGCAATGATATAAAAATATGTGTAAAAGAAGTTTTTGATGAAAAAGATGATTTATTTGAGGAAAAATATATTGCATCTGGTTTTAGTATTGATTCAATCGAATTTATAGCATATAAAGATGAAATAAAATACTTTTTAAACAAAAATAATTTAAGTGCTAAAGTAATAAATTAAAGGTATATTTCAATTAAAAAAGGTGCATTAGTATTATTTGTATTATGGTATATATTATATTTAATATTGTTATCCTTTATATATTTAATTATTGCCTTACTTTCTTTTTTTCCTTCTTCGTGAGGATAACATGTAATTAGTATTTTTCCTTTTTTATTAAGCATTAGTAAACTTATTTTAACAGCTTTAATGGTAGTTTTATAATTAGTCATTATGGTTCTATTGCCTTTAGGTAAATAACCTAAATTAAAGATAATAATACTAATTTTACCTATGTATTCTTTTAAATGTTTATTTATATATTCATGTGAATCATTTATTAAAACAACATTATATATATTATTTTTATTAAGAAGTTTTTTAGTACTATTTATAGCATCTTTTTGAATATCAAAAGCAAAAACTTTCTTTGAAAGTTTTGAAAGCATTAAAGTATCAAAACCATTACCACATGTAGCATCTATAGCATAATCTTGTTTTCTTAAAGTTTTTTCACTAATTAATTTAACTCTATTTAAAATTGTTTTATTAAAGCCTTGGTATGTACCTCTTTTTTTTAGTTCTTTATCAATGTCATTTAAGATACTGACTTTTTTAATTGTCCATAAAGGTTCAATTAAATCTTCTTTTTTTCCATCGCCAGTTAATCTATGAATAACAATGTTATCATTTAATTCTTCTATTTCATCACATACAATATCTACATACTCTTCTTTTGTTAAAATATGGAACTTGTTTTTCTCATAAAATTTTTCTAATTTAGTTCCTTTAAGTATATGAAGCATATGAATTTTAATACCATCTATTTTAAGTTTATTTAAGTGTTTTATTGTTTCTATCATCATATCATGCGATTCATAAGGTAAACCATTTATTATATGAACAACAACGTTAATACTATTCATCTTTAATTTTTTGATGCATTCATCAAAACATTTTAAATCATGGCCACGGTTAATTAGCTTCAGTGTTTCATCATGCATACTTTGAAGTCCTAGTTCAATAGTTAAATTAGTTCTTTTGTTTAAATCAACTAAATAATCTAAACACTCATCACTAATAGCATCAGGTCTTGTACCAATATTTATTCCAACAACATCTTTAAAAGTTAATACTTTTTCAAATTTATTTTTTAATTCATCAATAGGTGCATATGTGTTTGTATTAGCTTGAAAATATGCAATATATAATGTATTTTTCCATTTATTATTTAGTTTTTGCTTTATATTGTTAAACTGTGTTAACAAATCATCTTTTTTATTACCAGCAAAATCACCAGAACCATTAAGGCAAAAAATACATCCTCCACTTTTAAAGTTGGGACATGAAAAATTACCGTTTAAACTAATCTTTATAACTCTTTTATGATATTTATTTTGATAATAATAATTTAAAGTATGATACATCTTATTATCTAAACTATACTTAAACATAAAATCACCCATAAAAACAGTATAGCATAAAGTGTAAAAAAAATTAAAAGATACTTGCAGAAAGAAAATAAATATACTATACTATATTTATAAATTCTGCGATGAAGAGTATTAAGTAACTGGTTTTTTAACAGAGAGTTTGTGTTTGGTGGAAACAAATAAAAAACATTACCCAACTAGCTTCTGAGAAATTTATTGGAAAATTAAGTACAATAATTCGTGTAATTGCGTTATAGATTATGAGAGTATACTAATTATAGTATAAAAAAAGGTGGTACCGTGGACTTTAGTTCATCCTTTTGTGGATGAATTTTTTTAATGGAGGTTTAAATGGTAGATGTTATGTTTAAAGTATTAGAATTTTTGATATTGTTTTTTATAGTTTATTTAGTTAGTTATTTAGTTGGTTTTAAAAAAATAAAGAGATTTGATAGAAGAAAATTACCAGCTAATGTTAATTATTTAATTATTAAATACAAATTAGATGTTGTAAAACTGGGATACAAAAAGGTATACAAAACACTTATGGTATGCGATTCTTTTATAATTTCGTTTTTGTTTGTGATAACCAGTTTTATTAAGAATATTTATATAAGATTAGGAGTATGTTTTGTATTAATATTTCCTATCTTTGCAATTACTTATTATCTTGTTGGAAAATATTATAAAGGGAAGGAAGATTAATTATGGATTATAATTTTAAAGAAATAGAAAAAAAATGGCAAAAGCATTGGAAAGAGAATAAGACATTTAAAACTGATATTAGGGATTTTTCAAAACCAAAGTATTATGTTCTTGATATGTTTCCTTATCCTTCTGGAGTAGGGTTACATTCAGGACATGTAGAAGGTTATACAGCATCTGATATTGTTTCTCGTTTTAAAAGAATGCAAGGATATAATGTACTGCATCCAATGGGTTATGATTCGTTTGGACTTCCAGCAGAACAGTATGCTGTTCAAACAGGTAATCATCCATCAGGATTTACTGAAAAAAATATTGAAACTTTTTCAAAACAATTAGTTGAATTGGGTTTTGATTATGACTGGGATAGATGTTTTGCAACTTCAGATCCAAAATATTATAAATGGACACAGTGGATATTTAAAAGGTTATATAATGATGGATATGCTAAATATATTGACATGCCTGTTAACTGGTGTGAGGAACTTGGAACTGTTCTTTCAAATGATGAGGTAATAGATGGAAAATCAGAACGTGGTGGTTATCCTGTTATTAGAAAAAATATGAAGCAGTTGTGTATTGATCAACCAAAGTTTGCAGATCGCTTGCTTGAAGGATTAAATGAAATAGATTGGCCAGAATCTACAAAGGAAATGCAAAGAAATTGGATAGGAAAATCAACAGGTGTTGAAATGGATGTTAAAATATCTGGGGGTGGTATGTTTAGTATATTTACTACTTGTATAGAAACGGTATACGGAATTACTTTCTTTGTAATTGCGCCAGATGGTAAATTAATACAAGATTTAATGGAAAGAGTAGAAAATAAAGAAGAAGTACAAAAATATATAGATGAAACTGCAAAAAAATCAGCGATGGATAGAACAGAATTAAATAAGGGGAAAACAGGTGTCGAAGTTAAGGGAATTAAAGCAATTAATCCTATTAATAATGAAGAAGTACCAATTTTCTTAGGAGATTTTGTTTTAGGTGATTATGGGACAGGTGCTGTTATGGCTGTTCCAGCACATGATCAAAGAGATTTTGAATATGCAAAAGAGCATAATCTTGAAATTGTTGAAGTAATTGAGGGTGGAAATATTCTTAAAGAAGCTTTTGAAAAACAAAGCTATTTAGGTAAAGGGTGTAAACTAATTAATTCAGAAGAATTTACTGGATTGACAGTTGAAGAAGCAAAAGAAAAAATAACTGATAAATTAGAAAAATTAGGTATTGCAAGAAGAACAATAAATTATAAATTTAGAGAGTGGATTTTCGCTCGTCAAAGATATTGGGGAGAACCTGTTCCAATTGTTCATGGTAACGATGGTAAAGATTATGTACTTGAAGATAGTGAGTTACCTCTTGAACTACCAGTTTTAAATGATTATAAAGGTCATAATGGTAAAGCTCCTCTTGAAAATGCAAAGGAATGGAAAAATTATGATAAAAATGGCATTAAAGGTCAATTAGAAACATCAACAATGCCAGGTTCAGCAGGGTCATCATGGTACTTTTTAAGATATATTGATCCACACAATGATAATATATTTGCTGATTATGAATTATTAAAACATTGGATGCCAGTTGATTTATATTTAGGTGGTCCAGAACATGCTGTTGGACATTTAATATATTCAAGAATTTGGAATAATTTCTTGTATGATAAAGGTTTAGTGCCTGTTAAAGAACCGTTTAAAAAATTAATTCATCAAGGTATGATACTAGGATCTAATGGAATTAAAATGGGAAAACGTTTTCCAGAATTTTGTGTTAATCCATCTGATGTTGTAGATAAATATGGAGCTGATACAATTCGTTTATATGAGATGTTTATGGGACCACTTGAGGCATCAAAACCATGGAGTAACCAAGGAGTTGAAGGGGCTAAAAAGTTTTTAGATAGAGTATGGAGAGCATTTGTTAATGATAACAAAATAAAGGATGAAGAAAATAAGAATCTAGAAGTTCCATATAATAAAATGGTAAAAAAAGTAACGAATGATTTTGAAAACTTATCATTTAATACAGCTATTGCTGAGATGATGATATTTATTAATGCTGTTTATAAAGAAAATGTGTTACCAAAGAAATATGCTGAAGGATTTATTAAACTATTAAATCCAATAGCACCACATATTACTGAAGAAATGTGGGAAATTTTAGGTCATGATAAGTCAATTGCTCATGAAAATTGGCCTGTGTATGATGAAGAAAAAACACAAGAAGATCAGATAACTATTGGTGTACAAGTAAATGGTAAACTAAGGGGAACAATATCTGTTAATTTAGATGAAAATGAGTCAAAAATAAAGGAAAAGGCTCTTTCAAATGAGAATGTTTTAAAACATACTAATGGTAAAGAAATTGTAAAAATAATAATAATTAAAAATAAAATTGTGAATATTGTAGTAAAATAATAAAAAATATGTTATAATAATATAAAGAATAAGAAGGAGGAGTTAAAATGGCAACAAAGGGAAGTGTAAAAACTGCAAAAAAACAAGAAAAGAAAGTGGTTAAGAAGAAAGAACCAGTAAAAAAAGTAGTTAAAAACGTTGAGGAAGAAACTGTTGTTACTGATAAGAATATAATTGAAAAAGAAACATATATGTTATATTTTACTGCTACTTTTATTGTTGTTAGACTTATTTGTAATGGTCTTAACTTAATACCAAAAATAACTAATTTTGATGGATTAACATTGTGTGTTTTGACTAATTTCTTAATGATTTTAGGTACTATTGGAGCAATGGCACTTAATTTTATGATTCACAAAAAACATAGGGTAAATAAACATCAATTTAATTATATCAAAAAATTTATGTTTACTATGTTTAGTGTGGTTACGTTATTAGTTAATATATTTTGGATTATTAACTACATAAAGATTAATTATATAGTTACATTAATATTATTAGTTATTCATTGTTTAATTATTTATTTATACACAATAGTATTGTTTAATACATATGTTGAAAACTAAGAGCCATAGTGCTCTTTTTTTGTTAAGTATTATATTAATTTTTAAAAAACAATATAAGTAACTTAACTTATTTTGTTTTATTTTGTATTAAAAAATGTTATAATATATATAGAAATATTAATCCATAATAGAAATAGGTGATTACTTTGATTATAGATGGTATAAATATTAATTATATAGATTATGGAAACAAAAATTATAAACCAATAGTTTTGCTTCATGGATGGGGTCAAAATATTGAAATGATGAAAATGATTGGTGACAGATTTTCAAAAACAAACAGAATTGTAATAATAGATTTACCTGGTTTTGGTTTAAGTCAAGAGCCAAAAGAAATAATAGGTGTTTTAGGATATGCAAAAATAGTAAAAAAAATACTTGATAAACTAAATATTAGAAAACCAATACTAATTGGTCATTCTTTTGGAGGTAGAGTATCAGTTAAGTATGCTTCTTTATATGATACTGAAAAAGTTATTCTTTTATCACCCGCTCTTCGTGGTCATGATAAAAAAGGAATTAAAACAAAAATTTTAAAAGGTTTAAAGAAAGTACCATGTGTTAATAAGTTAGAAGGTTGGGCAAAAAATCATATAGGTTCACGAGATTATAAAGCAGCATCACCTGTTATGAAACAAGTTCTTGTTGAAACAGTTAATGAAGATTTGAGTTTGGATGCAAAAAAAATTAAAGTACCGACCATACTAATATATGGAACAGATGATTCAGAAGTACCATATGAAGATATAAAAGAATATGAAAAATTAATTAATGATTGTGGTCTTATCATATATGATGGATTAAGTCATTATGCATATTTAGAAAATCTAGAACAAACAATTAGAATAATAAAAAACTTTATTGAATAGGAGGATTAGTATGTTTTATGTTAGCCTATTATTATTTATGATTTTGTTGATATATAATTATAAAAAGACGCTTCATATGGCACAACAGAATTTGTATAATGATGATAACAGATTTTTAAAATGGACAATAAAGGATATAAAAAAATTAAAAAATTCATTAAAAAGTAATATTATTATTATAATTACGTATTTAGTATTGATTATTCTTGGTTTAAAACAAGAATTAATATCAAATATATATTTTTCTTTGTCATGTTTATTTATTTTTATACTTATGTATAAAGAAAATAACAAAAAGACAACTAAATTAGCACTAAAGGTAACAAAAAGAGTTAAAAGACTAATAGTAACCAATATTGTTATATTATCTGTTATGATATTGTTATTGTTTAAGTTTGATGCTAACCATGATATTATTTATTTGTTTTTATTGATATATAATTTATTACTTAATTTTATTATTATAGTTTCTATTATTATTAATAAACCAGTTGAAAAACTAGTATATTTATCATTTAAAAGAAAAGCTGTAAATAAACTTAATTCCATGTCTAATTTAGATGTTATTGGAATAACTGGTAGTTACGGTAAAACTAGTAGCAAAAACATATTAAGTGATATTTTAAATGTTAAGTATAATGCTCTTCCAAGTCCTAAAAATTTTAACACACCATATGGACTTATTATTACTGTTAATAATCATTTGGATAAGTTTGATGATATTTTAATAGCAGAAATGGGAGCTTATAAAAAAGGTGAGATTAAAGAATTATGTGATTTAGTAAAACCTAAATATGGAATTTTAACGAAAATAGGAACGGCACACATAGAAATATTTGGGTCACAAAAAAATATCCAAGAAGGTAAATTTGAACTTATAGAAAGTCTTCCTTCTAATGGTGTTGGAGTTTTAAATGGTGATGATGATCTTCAAAGAAGTTATGATTTAAAAAATAACTGTAAAATAGTATGGATTGGTATTAAAAGTGATGATGTTGATGTTAAAGCTAGTAATATAAAAATAACAAAAGATGGTACAGAATTTGATGTTATATTTAAAGGTGATAAGAATAAATATCATTTTAAAACAAGATTATTAGGATATAATAATATATATAACATTTTAGCATCACTAGCACTTGCAAGAGAGTTTTCTCTTAGTATTGAACAAATGCAAAAGGCTGTCTTAAATGTTAAAAGTGTTGAGCACAGATTAGAACTTAGAAAAGCTGGTAATATTACTTATATAGATGATTCATATAATTCTAATCCGGTAGGATCTAAAATGGCTCTTGATGTATTAAGTGAAATGGATGGTTTAAGAATAATTATGACACCTGGGATGGTTGAATTAGGTGATAAATCATATGAACTTAATAAAGAATTTGGAAAATACATGAAGGATAAATGTGATATTGTAATACTTGTTGGTGAAAAAATAACTAAACCAATAAAAGATGGTCTTGATGAAATTAAGTTTAAAAGTGATAATATATATGTTTCAGGTAGCACTAATGAGGCATTTACTTTAGTAAAAAAACTAACAACTAATAAACAAGCTTTTGTTTTAATTGAAAATGATTTACCTGATATATATAATGAATAGGAGTTGATATTATGAAGATAAGAGTTGGTGTATTATATGGTGGTAAAACGACAGAACATGAAGTAAGTATTATAACTGCCGTGCAAGCTATGGGATATTTAAATGAAGATAAATATGAGGTAATACCTATATATTTAACTAAAGACAATGAAATATATACGGGTGATGCATTAAAGGATTTAGAGGTTTATAAAGATTATGACTTACTTAAGAGATATTGCCATAATGTTGTTTGTTATAATAAAAATGGTGTTTTAGCTCTTCAAAGTAAGAGTGGATTACTAAAAAGAGTTATAAAAGAAGTGGATATAGTATTACCTTGTGTACATGGATATAACATGGAAGATGGTAATATACAAGGATTACTTGAAACTTATAATGTACCATACACTGGTAGTGATATATATGGTTGTACAGTTGGTCAAGATAAAGTGTTTCAAAAACAGATACTTGCCTCTGAAAAGTTACCAATAACAAAATATGTTTGGTTTTATGATAATGAATATCATGAAAATGAAGAAAAAATAGTTGAAAGTGTAAAGAAACTAGGCTTTCCAGTTATTGTAAAACCAGCTAGACAAGGTAGTAGTATTGGAATTAAAGTAGCTAGAAATGAAGTTGGTTTAAAAGATGCCATAGAAGAAGCTATAAAGTATGATGATAAAATTTTAGTAGAAGAGGTAATTGAAAATCTAACTGAACTTAACTGTAGTGTGTTAGGATCTAGTTCATATCAGGAAGCATCAGTAATAGAGCAAGTATTAGGAAGTGATGAGATACTATCTTTTTCTGATAAGTATTTAGGAAATGGAGCAAAAAAAGGTGGATTGAAAAAATTAAATAAGCCATCAAAAGGTATGGTATCACTAGATCGAATAATACCTGCTGATATATCTGATGAGTTAACTAATGAGATAAAAGAAACATCAAAAAAAGCGTTTAGAGTATTAGGTGCATCAGGTGTTGTTAGAATAGATTATTTATATGATAAAAAAGCAAACAAGTATTATATTAATGAGCTTAATACAATACCTGGTAGTTTAGCATTTTATTTGTGGACACCACTTAATAAGGAGTATGATGAATTATTAGATGATATGATAAATATAGCTGTTAAAAGGTATAAAAATCATTTAAAGAAAACGACTATATTTGAGTCAAATATTTTATCTAATTACAATGGTTCTAAAGGGGTTAAAGGGAAATTAAGAAAATGAAAATCTACAATTTTGTAGATTTTTTAAATATATATTAAAAAATATGATATACTATAATTAATTTTAATGGAGAGTTTTATGACTATTGAAAATTATAATGATTATATAAGAAGAGATGTAGTATCAAAGTATAATAGAATTAACGTATTAAGTGATGGACCTAATCCAGAAGAAAAATACATGCCAAGTATTAAGAAATATTATAATGAAATAAAAAAAGAAAGTGTATTTAAATATAAAATGGGAGTATTATTTGTTGGCTTTTATATGGTAAAACGATTCAATATAGGAGAGTTTTCTGCGGATGAAGAAGAAAGTATAATAGATGATGTTATTTTTAATGTTAAAAATATTGACGAGTTAATTAAGCTGTGTGATGATGATATTTGGAATTTTAGTGATTTACTTACGGTTAATAGTATATTTTATTCACTAGACTATACAGACAAAAGAAATTATATAAATGCTATTAGTGATGATAGAAAAAAAGTATTAAATATATTTCCAGGTTTTTTAATGGATATTATATATTATTTAAATACTTATGATAAAAATGAAATTTTACAAACATATTTAGAGTTTAAGCAAACTTATAATGATGAAGAAAACGTTAGAAAAGATACTGTTAGTTTTATTGCTAAAGTACTAATGAAATTAAAAGATAAAGATTATTATAATTATAAGTTTTTAATATTAGAGATGATAGAGGATCTTTATAAGTATATAGTATTCTTAATAGATAGCAAAACTTTAAACGATGATAATTATGAGTATTTAATTAAACTTATTGATGAAGATTTAGACTTTTTTATAAAAATTGCTTCTAATAGAATTGATTTATTAAGTTTAATATTACGAGGGTTTTTAAATTATATATTATTAAGTGATGATACAATGGGTAAAATAAATAAATACTTTGATAATAGTAGTGTGAATAAAAAGTATATTAAGATACTTAAAGAAAGCCAAAAACTAAAAAAAATAAATAATTGAACTTGACCAAATAATTAATATAGTGTAAAATTATTGGTGTTCAGTGGAGTGATACTCAAGAGGCTGAAGAGGCGCCCCTGCTAAGGGTGTAGGCTGGGCAACTGGCGCGAGGGTTCAAATCCCTCTCACTCCGCCATATAAAAAAGAAAGCGTTGAAATTTCAACGTTTTTTTGATATTTTTAAGCAAAGTTTAAACACATTTGAAACACACTTTTTGTCTAAAATAAACAAAAATAATATAAAATAAAGAAAAACAAAATATAATTAATACACGATATCCGCTTCTTACTATGACATATAATTTTTTTGTACATTTTAATTAATTTGTGCTATAATTACTAAAGCAAAAAAAGGAAGTGTTTTTATGAAGATAAGAAATGTTGCAATAATAGCACATGTTGACCATGGTAAAACAACATTAGTTGATGAATTATTAAAGCAATCTGGAACCTTTAGAGAAAATGAAGATGTACAAGAAAGAGCTATGGATTCTAATGATATTGAAAAAGAAAGAGGTATAACTATTTTAGCGAAAACAACAGCAATTAATTATAATGGTTATCGTATTAACATACTAGATACACCGGGTCATGCTGATTTTGGTGGCGAAGTAGAGCGTATTATGCATATGGTTGATGGTGTATTACTCGTTGTTGACGCATATGAGGGTACTATGCCACAAACAAGATTTGTTTTAAAAAAAGCTTTAGAAGCAGATGTTAAACCAATTGTTGTTATTAATAAAGTGGATAAACCATCAACAAGAATAGATGAAGTACTTGATGAAGTGCTTGAGTTGTTTATTGAACTTGGAGCAACAGATGAGCAACTTGATTTTCCAGTTATTTATGCATCTGCAGTGAATGGAACTTCTAGTTTGGATAAGGATTTAAGTACACAAAAACATACTATGAATCCTATTTTAGATAAAATAGTAGAAGTAATACCAGAACCCAGTGGAGATAGTAATGAACCATTACAATTTCAGCCAGCATTACTAGATTATAATGACTATGTAGGAAGAATAGGAATTGGTAGAATATCAAGGGGTACAATAAGAGAAAATGAGATGGTATCTTGCATGAGATTAGATGGTTCAATAAAGCAATTTAGAGTACAAAAACTATTTGGGTTTTTAGGACTTAAGAGGATTGAAATAAAAGAGGCAAGTGCTGGTGATATAATTGCAATAGCAGGATTATCAGATATTTCTGTTGGTGAAACAATTTGTACAATAGGTAGTGAAGAGGCTTTACCTGTTTTAAGAATAGATGAACCAACACTTCAAATGACATTTTCAGTTAATAATTCACCATTTGCTGGAAGAGAAGGTAAGTTTGTTACTGCAAGAAAATTAGAAGAAAGATTAATGAAAGAAACACAAAGGGATGTATCTCTTAAGGTAAGGCAAAATGATACAGAAAGCTGGATTGTATCGGGGCGCGGAGAACTTCATTTATCTATTTTAATAGAAAACATGAGAAGAGAAGGTTATGAGATGCAAGTTTCAAAACCAGAAGTTATCGTAAAAGAAATAGATGGAGTAAAATGTGAACCTTATGAGGAACTTCAAATTGAAGTGCCTGAAGAAAATGTTGGACCTGTAATAGAGGCATTGGGTATAAGGGGTGCTATCATGATTAATATGACTAATATTGAAAATCAAGTTAGATTAAATTATGATATACCATCACGTGGTTTAATAGGGTTTGCTACTGATTTTATGACAATGACTAAAGGCTATGGAATAATGAATCATACATTTAAAGAGTATATGCCAATGGCTGATTCAGTTGTTGGTGAAAGAAAATTAGGTGTTTTGGTTTCAATGGAAAATGGTAAAGCATCTTCTTATGGTCTCGGCCAGTTAGAAGATAGGGGTATAATGTTTATTGAACCAGGAATTGAAGTTTATGAAGGTATGATAGTAGGAGAAAACAATCGTGAAAATGACTTAGCAGTTAATGTTGTAAAGCAAAAACAACAAACTAATACTAGAAGTGCTGGTAAAGATCATACTGTTGTTTTAAAAAGACCTAGAAAACTATCGCTTGAAATGTGTTTAGATTATATAAATATGGATGAATTAGTTGAGGTTACACCACTTAATTTTAGAATGAGAAAAAGAATACTTAACACAGAAGAAAGAAAAAAATATGATGCAAGAAAGAATAGTTAAGAAGCTTTATATAGCTTCTTTTAAATTTATAAAAATAATGTTATAATCTATATGATAGGTATGGTGATAATATGAAAAAATATAAAGTAATGGATGGTAATGAAGCATGTAGTTATGTTTCTTATCTATTTAGTGAACTTGCAGGTATTTATCCGATTACACCGGCATCTTCTATGGCTGAAAAAATAGATGAATTATCAAATAAAGGATTTAATAATTTGTATGGTAGTCCTGTTAAAGTAGAAGAAATGCAAAGTGAAGCAGGAGCGATAAGTTTAGTTCATGGTGCTCTTCAATCTGGAACTATTGCAACAACATACACTGCATCACAAGGATTACTTTTAATGATACCTTCAATGTATAAGATAGCAGGGGAAATGCTTCCTTGCGTTATTAATGTTGCTGCAAGAACTATTGCAACTCATGCCTTAAGTATTATGGGTGATCATAGTGATATATATGCTGCAAGACAAACTGGCTTTTCGTTTATTTCATCAATAAATGTACAGGATGTTATGAATTTAACAGCAGTATCCTATCTATCATCAATAAAGGCACGAATGCCAGTATTAAACTTTTTTGATGGTTTTAGAACAAGTCATGAGCTTAAAAAAATAGAAATATTAGATGGTAAAGACTTAAGGTATTTACTTGATAAAAAGGCACTAAATGAATTCAAAGAAAACAGTTTAATATCAAAAGTACAAATTAAAGGTACTAATCAAAATGATGATATATTTTTTCAAAATACAGAAGCTAGAAATAAATACTATGACGAATTTCCAGATATTGTAAATGAATATATGGAAAAAATAAATGAAATAACTGGCAAAGATTATAAACCATTTAATTATTATGGTGATAAGAATGCAACTAAAGTAATCGTTGCTATGGGTTCTGTTTGTGACACAATAAAAGAAGTTGTTGATAATGAAGAAGGATTAGGTCTTGTTGTTGTAAGACTGTATAGACCATTTAGTAAAAAATATTTTCTTGATATACTTCCTAAAACAGTAAGGAAGATAGCAGTACTTGATAGAACAAAAGAACCAGGATCAAGTGGAGAACCATTATATTTAGATGTTATAAGTATGTTTTCTGATTATAATATAAAACCACTTATAATAGGGGGTAGATATGGGTTATCATCTAAAAATACTGATGCAGCTTGTATAAAAGGTGTTTATGATTTTTTAGATTCACCAGATGTATTTAATTCATTTACGGTTGGAATAACAGATGATGTAACAAATAGAAGTATAAATATACCAGATTATAAAATAAAACATAAAAACGAAAGAGAAATGTTAATATATGGTTATGGTTCTGATGGTATGGTAACAGCATCGAAAGATATTATAACAATACTTGGTAATTATACTAATGCATATGTTCAAGGGTATTTTAAGTATGATTCTAAAAAATCTGGTGGTGTTACAATATCTAATTTAAGAGTATCATCTGAAGAAATATTAAGGCCGTATTATGTGGAAAAAGCAAATCTAATTGTATGTACAAAAGATAGTTATTTACATAAGTATGACATTTTATCAAAATTAAAAAATAGGGGTACATTTATATTAGTTACTTCTTTAAAAGATAATGAGTTGATAGAGTTTTTACCAAATAATGTAAAAAAATTGATAATAGATAAAGAAATAAAATTTTACACAATAGATGCATTTGATATAGCAAGAAGAAATGGTATACCAAACAAAATAAGTTCAATTATGGAAACAGCGATTTTTAAAGTTGGTAATTTAGTTGATTATAAATTAATTTTAGAAAAAATAAGTAATCAAATAATAAAGAAGTTTTCTAAAAAAGGAAAAGATATAGTAGATGCTAATATTAATGCTATAAAAGAAGTAGATAATGCTTTAAATGAAATAGAAATAAATATAACCTTATTAAATGAAGAAGAAAGCTATAAGGAAGTAAATTTAGTAAATAATATTGTTATGCAAAAAATTGATTCATTAAAAGGTGATGAATTAAGTGTGAGTGAATTTCTAAAACATTATGATGGTACTTTTATGCCAGGTAAGTCAAAATATGAAAAGAAAAGTATTACAAATATATTACCTTGTTGGGATAAGGATAATTGTATAGAATGTGCTATGTGCTCAATTTCTTGTCCACATGGTGTTATAAGACCATTTATATTGTCAAATGAAGATGTTAAAAAGTATGGTTTAGAAAACAAAGTTAAAAAAGTTAAGGGATTAGAAAATACTTACTATTATATAGGTGTATCTACAAAAGATTGTACAGGATGTGGAGTTTGTGAAAGTGTATGTCCATCAAAAGAAAAAGCAATAAAAATGAAAGATAAAAATGAACTTGATGAAAAAAATCTCATAACATTATTTGAAAAGCATGAAAATGAAAAAATATCACCAAAATTTACAATTAAGGGTTCACAACTTGAAAAACCATTATTTGAATTTTCATCTGCTTGTGCTGGTTGTGGACAAACACCATATATAAAACTATTAACACAGTTATTTAATGATAGATTAGTAATTGCAAATGCAACAGGATGCTCTTCGATATATGGTGGTTCTATACCATATACTCCGTATAATGTTTCTTGGATGAATTCTTTATTTGAAGATAATGCAGAATTTGGTCTTGGAATTAAGCAGGGATATAGTTATCAACAGGAAAAAATAGAAAACATGTTGCGAAATAGTGAATTAACTGAAGAAAACAGAAATTTAGCAGATGAGTGGATTAATAATAAAAATGATGTTGATATATCAAATAAATTTTTAAAAACTTTTGATTTTAGCGAAGCTATTGAAGTAGAAAGATTAAAAAAATATATTTCTCCTAAATCAATTTGGATAATTGGTGGAGATGGCTGGGCTTATGATATTGGATTTGGTGGGCTTGATCACATATTTTCAAGTGGTGAAAATGTAAATATATTAGTGTTAGATACTGAAGTATATTCTAATACTGGTGGTCAAAAATCAAAATCAACAAGAAGTGGTGCGACAGCTAAATTTGCATCAAGCGGAAAAAAAGGTAAGAAAAAAGATTTAGCACGTATTGCACTTACTTATGAAGATGTTTATGTTGCAAACGTTTCATTAGGTGGTAATATGAAGCAAACAATAGATGCATTGAAGGAAGCTGAAGAATATAATGGTGTATCACTTATTATCGCTTATGCACCTTGTATAAATCATGGTATTAAATCAGGTATGAAAGATAGTATAAACGAAGAAAAACTAGCTGTTACATCAGGATATTTTCCATTATTTAGATATAATCCAGTAGATAGAAAATTAAAACTTGACTATAAAAATCCAGATTTTAATAAGTACGAGGAATTTTTAAACAACGAAAATAGGTATCAAATGACTAAAATAGTTAATAGTATTACTGCTTTAGAACTATTAAAAGAAAATAAAGAAAATGCTATTAGAAGATTTGAATTTTATAAAAAATTATCAGAAGAATAACATTTAATGTGTTATTCTTTTTTACATAAAGAAAAATATAATTTGAAGTAATAGTAAATATAATATATAATTTAATTAGGTGATTTATATGTTAAAGCTTGATACAGTGTACACTGGTGTTATAACTAATTTAGAAAACGAAGGTAAGGGTGTGTTGAAACTCAATGGTATGGTTGTTTTTGTACCAAAGACACTACCGGGTGAAAAGGTGCGCTTTAGGTTAATAGAAAAAAAGAAAAATTATGGTATTGGTAAATTAATAGAAGTAGTAGATAAATCTGATAAAAGAGTAGAACCAAAATGCCCTTATTATAATGAATGTGGTGGTTGTAATTTAAGACATCCAGCAAGTGATTATAATTTATTATTTAAAAAAGAAAAGGTTGAAACAGCATTAAGAAAAATAGGTAAAATAAATATTAAAGTAAACGATGTTATTCCTTCTAAAAAAGAAGATTATTATAGAAATAAGGCAAGTTTTAAAGTAGAAAATAATAAGATTGGTTTTTATATAGAAGGTACATATCAATTAGTTGATATAGAAAAATGTTTATTACTTGATAATATGATTAATGATTCTTTATCTGTTATAAGAAACTATATTAAAGATAATAATAATAGTATTAAATCAATAACAATAAAAAAAGGAAATGCTAAAAATGAAATATTAATAGATATATATTCTATAGATGACGATGATGTGATAATAGTTGATTATTTAATCAAGAATATTAATAATTTAAAGACAGTAATATTTAATGATAAAGTTTGTTTTGGTGATGGATATATTAATCAAATAATAGGAGATTTAATGTTTAATTGTTCATCAAAATCATTTTTTCAAGTTAATCCGTACAATGTAGAGAAATTATATGATTTAGCTATTAAAAATGCTAATTTAAAAAAAGATAATATAGTATTTGATTTATATTCGGGAACAGGTACTATTACCTGTCTTTTATCGAGTTATGTAAAAAAAGTAATAGGTATTGAAATAGTAGAAGATGCAGTAAATGATGCTAATCAAAATGCGAGTTTAAATAATATTAATAACGTTAAATTTATATGTGGTGATGCATTAAAAAAAATAAATAGTATAAAAGAAAAAATAAATGTTATATTTGTTGATCCACCAAGAAGTGGTTTAGATAGAAAACTAATTAGTATAATAAAAAAGATTAATCCAGAAAAGATAGTTTATATATCGTGTAATCCTGTAACTTTAGCTCGTGATTTAAGTTATTTAACAGATTTATATGAAGTAAAAGATGTAACACCAGTTGATATGTTTCCTAATACATCACATGTTGAGTGCGTATGTGTTTTAAAACTTACATAAGCATTGGTATATATAGAATAATCAACTGTTCAGTAAATGTATTAAAGTATTATATGAATAGTGAATATTTTAGTAGTAATAAAGAATATATTAAATGTTGTTTAAGGAGAATATGTTTACCCTTGTCATATTGTTAATATAGGTTGTATAATTAAAAATATTATAATTTGTTAGTGAGGTGTTGATATATGGATGATGGATTTGTAAAAATGTGGGATAATTGGTCTAAAAGACGTAGTAGTGTGCCAGTTTATGATTTGTGGTTAGATGAGTATAAAGACATTTTAAAGAAAAATAAATATAGTGAAATATTAGATTTGGGTTGTGGGATAGGTGCAGATACTTTATATTTATTGGAAAGAGGATATAATGTTTTATCTTGTGACTTTTCTAATGAAGCATTAAAAAGTATTGAAAAAAATATTACTAATAGTAAAACTTTATATTTAGACATGAGAAAAAAGTTTCCTATTGAAGATAATAAATATTCACTAATTATTGCAGATTTATCATTACATTATTTTGATAATAAAACAACTATACATATAATGAAAGAAATAAAAAGAATTTTGAAAAATAATGGTGTTTTATTATCGAGAGTTGCTTCAGTAAATGATTTCAACTTTGGTGCAGGTGAAGGAGAAGAAATAGAAAAAAAATATTATTTTGAAGGAGATTATACCAAAAGATTTTTTGATTTAGAAGATGTAAATAAATATTTTGGCATCATAGGTAGTGTTGAAGCTAAAGAAACACAAATGATTAGAAATGAAGATGAATATTCTAAACCTAAAAAACTATATAGAATCAAAGTGGAAAAAGATGCTTAATTAAAAGTAGTAGAAAAAATATTTGATAAAGGAAAGGAAAATAAAAATTATGAATTATGAAGATAAAAAAATTGTTGGAATCATAGCTACAAATGTAGATGCTTCTGTAGCGCTTAATATTATAGGACATCTATCTATTTCTATAGGTAAGTATTCAAAAGATGAGATTATGGGTAAACCAGTTATCACTGATAAATCAAATATTAATCATTTAGGAATTAGCAAGTTCCCTTTCATTATAACAAAAGTTAAATCCAGTAAATTAAGAAAAGCGATAGATCAAGCAAAAGAAAATCCTAATTTATTAGTTGCAGATTATCCTAGGGACATGTTAGAAACCAGAACAGATGATGAACTTGTTTCTTCTATAAGTAATAAGGAAAATGAACAATTAGAATATTTAGGAGCCATTATATATGGTGATACTAAGGATGTAAATGAAATTACTGGAAAATTTCAGTTATGGAAGTTAGATTAATACTATATAAATAAATTGTTTGTATACTAATTTAGTTTGCGTACCTAGTAACATATTATCAAAATAATCATAAAATACTTTGGGTGAATTAAATGGAATATGATTATGCGTTTGGAAATGATTACTATAAATATTATGGTGATTATGGAATAAAAAGTACTGTTTATAGTATTTTAGCACCAGAACAATCACAAGATGTACAACCAGGTATGGAGTATGAAATGAGGCCGCTTCCAATATTTGATAATCCAAATTATGTTGGAAGTAATAAATTAAAGGGCAAGGTAGCAATAATAACAGGTGGTGACAGCGGACTTGGAAGAGCATGTAGTATAGCATATGTAAAAGAAGGTGCTAAAGTAGTAATTGTTTATTTAAATGAAACTAAAGATGCATTAGACACAAAAAAATACATAGAAAAATTAGGCGGTGAGTGTACACTAATAAGTGCTGATATTACAAAGCATGAAAATTGTAAAAGAATAGTTGATATGGTAATTAATAAGTATGGAAGAATTGATATATTAGTTAATAATGCAGGCGTACAGTATCAACAGGATAAATTAGAAAATATTAGTGATGACCAATTTGATTGGACAATGAAAGTAAATATTTATGGAATGTTTTACTTAACAAAAGAAGCTCTACCTTTTATGAAAGAAGGCTCATCAATTATTAATTTATCTTCTGTTACAACATTTTATGGAGATCCACAACTAATTGATTATGTAACAACTAAAGGAGCTATAGTTGGCTTTACAAGAGCGCTTGCAAGAAATTTAGCACTTAAAAATATAAGAGTTAATGCAATAGCACCAGGATTTTTTTGGACCCCATTACAGCCTGCTTGTTGGGTAAAAGAAAAGATTCCATCATTAGGATCTGATGCTGCAATGGCAAGAGGTGCTAATCCATATGAGCTTGCACCTACATTTGTATATTTAGCAAGTAATGATTCAAGTTATATGACAGGACAAATAATACATGTTAATGGTGGACAAGTTATGGGTTAAATAGTCATTTATATAATGACTATTTTGTGTTTACATAATATATAATTAATAAATAGACATATAGTTTAAAATATGGTAAGATTTGTCTGTATAAAAGGTGATTTGTATGTTAAAAAAAATAAAATTAATACCAAAAAATGCATTTATATTTAGTGGTATATATTTTTTGTTCCAATCTATTATGTATTGGTTAGGACCATTTTTAAGCAAAGTATTTAATATAACTAATCACATTTTGAAAATAGATGCAATTGATGATAAGATTCCTTTTATACCAGTATTTATTATTATTTATGTTTTTTCTTACATTTTTTGGTTTTTTTCTCATGCTATAGTATGCATTACTAGTAAAAAGAACTTTATTAATTATGTAATAGGGCTTTCTTTAGCTTTTTTAATTGGTTTTGTAATTTTTGTAATTTTTCCAACATATATGAATAGAGTTGATGAGGGACTTATATTATATTCTAATGGAAATAATGTATTTAGCAAATTATATAAATTTGTTTATATATTTGATGGAAATGAAAGAGCAATTAATTTATTTCCATCATATCATTGTCTTGTTAGTTTATATTGTTATTTGGGTGTTAGAAAACAAAAGAAAATTTCAAAAGTTTATAAAGTATATTCATTTATTATGACAATTTTAATATGTTTATCTACTTTATTTACAAAACAGCATTATATAATTGATGTAATGGGGGGAATTTTACTTTCACTTTTATGTTATATTATTGTTGATAAATTAAATATCACAGAAAAGATTACAAATAAGTATAAATGGTAATATTTACTAATATTATATTTGAGGAGAATAGAAAATGATAGAAAAAAGAAATAAGTATGGAGTAATATCAGGTGTATTTGGTGTTATATCTAATTTATTATTGTTTATAATGAAAATAACAATAGGAATACTTTCAAATAGTATTAGCATTATAACTGATGGAATAAACAATTTATCTGATACATTAACTTCACTTTTTACTGTTGTTGGTTTTAAACTGGTAGATAAAAGTCCAACTAAATATCATCCATATGGTTTTGCAAGATTTGAATATATATCAGGTTTTGCTGTATCATTATTTATGCTTTTTACAGGTTTTTTACTATTAAAAGAAGGAATATTTAAAATAATTAATAAAGAAGAATTAAATATTAGTTATTTAACTTATATAATACTCTTAATATCTATTGTAATAAAAATAATTCAGATGTTTATTTATAAAAAAAATTCACAATTAATTTCATCAAGTACTTTGCAAGCTAATTTTAAAGATTCAAGAAATGACGTAATTTCAACTTCATTTATATTATTATCAATGGTAATAATGCAAATGATAAATATTAATATAGATGGATATCTCGGATTAATATTATCATTACTAATAATAATTAGTAGTATCAATATGATAAAAGAAGTACTTGAACCTATTATAGGCATTACACCAAATAAAAAACAAGTAAACTTAATAGAAAAAAAATTAAAAACATATGATTATGTTAAGGGATTTCATGATTTAGTTGTTCATAATTATGGTTATAATAATGATTTTGTAACAGTTCATATAGAAGTGGATTCAAAGCTTGATATGTTAACAGCACATGATCTTATGGATAACATTGAAAATGATTTTAAAGATGAACTTAATTTAGATTTAACTATTCATATGGATCCTGTTATCATTGGTGATCCTAAAGTAGATAAATTAAAGGAAAGAATAATAAATATGATAAATGAATATGATAAAGATTTAACTATTCATGATTTTAGAGTTATTGAGAATAAAAAAAGTATAACAATATTATTTGATATTGTTATTCCTTATGAAAAAAAGTATAATAAGGATGATATAAATAAATATTTAAGTAATAACATGAAACTAGATAAAAAACCGTATTTATTTATTATTGAAACTGATAGACCATATGTGTAAGGAGTGATAATAATGGTTGTTAAAAAATGTGTTAAATGTGGTGCATATATTAAAGTATTAGAAGATTGTAAGTGTGAAGATTGTGGTATAAAATGTTGTGGAAAAAGTATGATAACGTTAAAGGAACAAGTATCAAATGATTTAGAAAATAAACATGTATTAAATATAATAAAAAAAGATGATAAAGTAATTATAAAATCAAATCATGTAATGGAAGAGGATCACTATATATGTTTTGTAAGCATAATATATGATAATAAAGAGTATACAACATATTATAAACAAGGTGATAAAATAGAAATAGAATATGAATATAAAAAAGGAATGAAAATATATTCATATTGCAACAAACATGGATTATGGATGAGAAATATTTAATTTCTTATCTTTTCTTTTTATAAAAATTATGATATTATGTTATCAGAGTAAAATAAGGAGGAAAAATGAAAAAAGTATTAAAGATTTTTATATTTATAAGTATGTTTGCTGTTTTATTAGGTTGTGGCAAGAAGGAAATTGTAAAAAAAGAAAAAGATTATACAATGGGTGATTTAACATTTAAAATTCCATCTTCATTTAAAGAAGAAAGTAATAATTCAAGTATGTTAGCATTTAGTTACTCGGATAAAGAAATGAAAAATGGTTGTTATTTAACAGTTATGTCTAATGATTATTACAAACAAGATCTTGAGGAAGAAGTAAAAGGTAATATATATTCAGATGGTGAACCTACAATAGATACTGTTTCTATTGGTAATAAAGAATGGAAACTTGCTAAATTGACAGTTAGTGAGAAAGCTACATATTATTCATACGCAGCAGTTCAAAATAATAAATTATACACTATGACTTATGATGATGTTGGAACAGGTGATTATTGTAATACTGCATATAATATCATTATAAATAGTTTAAAGTTTAAATAATATCTAAAATATGCTAAAAATAGCATATTTTTTCTTTATCACAATTGACACAGGGGGGGGGTTAATGATATAATAAACACATAGAATAAAGGATGTGTTTATTATGTTAAAGAATAAATTAACTAAAAAGAATTTGTTAATAAGTATGGGGGTAATAACAATATGTTTTATGTTTACATTTTTGACATATAACTTAAATAATCCAACAAGAGTAAATAAGTTATTAGCGTCAGTATTAAATAGTAATCCTGCAAATCCTGCGTTTGATGATGAGAATTTCTATGAATTAGTTATAGATGCATATAATAATCAAACTGGAAGTTCAAAAGCATATACGGATAGTTTAACAGATAGTGAGTTAGCGCAGATAATGTATATTGAAAGTTCATCAGCAGAAAATAAAATAATTAGTTTAAAAGGTATAGAAAAATTAACCGGGTTAATCAGCTTGGACCTTATGTACCATAATATAGAAACAGTTGATTTAAGTAGTAATATAAATTTAATATGTGTATATTTATCAAATAATAATAACATAAGTGAAATAAATTTAGGTAATAATATGAATTTAAGTGTGCTAATGTTGAGGCATAATAATATAAATGAAATAAATTTAAGTAATAATGCAAATTTAACACAATTATCCTTAAATGAGAATAATATAGATGAAATAGATGTAAGTAATCTAACAAAT